>JAXDAO010000191.1:0-5875 GCA_034679745.1 Bathyarchaeia archaeon | reverse complement strand
GAGACCAATTTTACTAATTATTGCAATTCTTTTTGTTGCTTCATTTTCAAAAATGAGCCCACTGTTGCTACTATGTTAGTGAGAATAATAACGTAGATTACTAGGTTTAGAAAAGTATCTGCTAATGGCAATTGAAGACTTACAGCGAGGACCGCAAGTGTCGCAGGGGTTAACCCTTGAGGGCACATCAGCCAAATTGTCCTTCTATCACTTTTTAGCTCTGACCTGAGCGTTGAAATCTTTGTTGCTACAAATCTCGTCGCTAGAAGTATTGCAAGAATCAACAATCCTATTAATAAATTAATAGTGATAAGAGAAGGGTTAACCACGAAGGCCAACCCTAAAAACACGAAGAACAAAGTCTCTAGAAGAAATGAAATTTCTTCCTGAAGAGATGTGAGATGAATCTGGCAAGAACCCAAGTGTATCTCTCTTTTGAAGAGCCTCTTTATCAGAGTATAGTTACCAAGAATTACTCCAAAGACAAGTACCGCGAGAATACCATTTCCTCCCAGTTGTGCGGTCACGGAAAATGTGACAAGTACAAACCCTAAAGTTAAAATGTAAAGAAATTTCTGGTACCGAAAGACATGCAATATCAAGATCCAAATAACACTCAAAATTAAACCTGAGCCTAGTCCCACTAGAAACTGAGTGGTTATGTTAGAAAGAGCAGGGAGCCAATTAGTGTCTCCCGTGTTGAAGATTCCGACAAAAGCGAAGAAAAGCACAATTGAGAAAATAGAGTTTATTGCAGATTCTATTGTCAAAAAAGTCGTTGTTGTCTGACTAAGTTTCATCGATCGCGAGAGCGGCACAATAACCGCAGCGGTGGTTTCTCCGCCTATCATTGAGGCGAAAATAAACGCTGGTAATATGTCCCATTTTAGGACAAAAATTCCTAAAGCTGCAATTAATACGATGCTGGATAAAACGTAGATTAGTGTTTGAATAAGTGCTCTGGCTCCGCCTGTGAGAACTGAATCTGACCTTAGACCCATTCCGCCCTGAAAGAGGACAAGCATCAGGGTTAGCTCTGCGAAAATTGGCATTATTGGGATGAGGGATTCTGGGGGAATTAGGTTAAGGACGGGACCAAGTATTATCCCAGTTAATATGAGAAAAATAAAAATTGGTATGCCTGTTTTTTTGAAGAATAATTCTCCTGCGAAAGCAATTATGATAATTACTGCAACAATTGTAAAGACAAGAGCTGAGTCCATTCTTACATGATCCGTAAAAGTATCTTATGCGACTGTTATTTTTAACTTACGCATTAATACAGACGATACTTCTCAGAGCAAAACCCAAACTCTAAGGCACACTATACGATACGCTTCGAAATCCCCTCTCAGACGTCAAGCTTCCACAAGGTAAATACTTCAATGGGTCACATGACGGTTTCGTGAGCGTTATGTATTTGGAGACTTGCTTGTACTATTCTCTCAAGGGGAACCCATTCCTTCTTTACCTGTAGTTAAAATAACTTGTTGCAGCGCTTTCTTCGAGGAAATCAACTGTCTAAAGCGGACTTGTTAGGTTTGTTTGCCTAAAAGTCAGCTTTTATCTTGATTGTTTGTGTGCAGCGAGTCCGCATGCTCTTTTTCTATAAGTTGGTATCTCGAACTCGAAGAGTGGAGTTTTCCTCAAGTTTCCTTTCTCCACTCCATTAGCCTGACGTATTTTGCTTAAAACGTTTTCGCTTTGTGTATAGTGTTTTTACATACCTTTTTGCCACTAATATCGGCCGCACTTTTTTCCGATTCACTTTACGTCTGTATTACTTAGTTTTCCTCGTGGCCCCTTCCACTCATCTGCATGCTTAAGAAACTCGTCATAACCGTGTTCTTTGATATGCTCAAGCTGTTTCTTTTGTTGTTTGTATTTTGCTCCTTTCTTGCTGTAGAACTCCAAAAGAATCTTGCATGGATAGTCAGGGCAGTCGGCACATGTCTGCAGTTTTCTCTCGCCAAAACAGCAGACCTTCATTTTACATTTAGCCTTGGCAATGTCCCGCTCTCCCGATTGATATCCCAATTTGCACCCTAAGCAGTGTCTCTCGTTTGGGTATCTGTCCTTTTGCCACTGGATACATGTTTTACAGTATGCCCCGCAGCAGCCAATCTCTAGAATTGTCATGTTTCTGCTAGAGACTACTCTCAATTAATATGCTTTACAATGAAATGTTATCTGGTGCAAAATAAAGTGAAAAAAGTAAAGGACGCGTTGTTAGACAAAGGACCGCTGGTAGCACTCTTCATGACGTACAGCTGTGCTCTTTCTCGTTGCAACTCGCTGTCCTTCGACGATGGGTTGATGGCATATCAAGCAGAAAACATTACCTTTTCTCTGAATTCGAATTAACTGCCTGTGATTTATCGTATAATGATTTGTTGCCATATTGACTTCTCCATCTGAAAATTCCTTTACCCTATGACGATTAAAAGCGTTTTTGTCAAGGTTTCTGGACTAAAGCTTAGTCAAGATTTCTTGACTAACTTTTTCCATGGGAAGCGAATCCTTTTTGACCAATATAGCACATAATACTACTAAGTGAATGTTCGGTGCCGTTGATCTCACGCTTTGATCCCTGGCATTCAAGCCTCTGCACATGCCCGACCAAACTAACCTTTAACCCCTACACAGGTTGCGACCACCACTGCCTCTACTGCTACGCAACCAGTTACATCCCAAACTTCCAAGTCGCCCACCCAAAAAAAGAACTGCTAGCAGCACTGAAGAGGGAGGCAGCTAAACTCAAGGGCGAAACCATCTCGCTCTGCAACTCATCCGATCCCTATCCCAAAGCAGAAGCCACAGAAGGATTAACGAGGCGTTGCCTCGAGATTTTAGCGGAGAGCAACTGTAGCATCCAAATCATCACCAAAAGCAACATAGTAACCCGAGACGACGATTTGCTTTGTAAAGTCCCCGCCACGGTTGCCTTAACCATAACCACAGACGACGACCAACTCGCCAAAACGCTAGAACCATATGCGCCCTCGCCAACCCAGCGAATCAGGGCAGCACAAGACCTAACCAAAGTAGGCATACCCGTATCGGTACGTATTGACCCAATCATCCCAAATATTAACGACCAACCCCGAAAACTAATCTCGACTCTGGCAAGCATAGGCGTCAAGCACATAACCGCCTCAACCTACAAGGCTAAACCGGACAACTGGAAGAGAATCTCACAAGCGTATCCAAATCAAGCTTTAATTCTGAAGCCACTATACTTTGAACAGGGCGAACGAGTCGGCGGCAATGTTCTGTTGCCCAAGGAGTTCCGCTTTAAGCTGCTCAAGGGTGTGAGAGATTTAGCGGAGGAGCAAGGGATGCAGTTTGGGGTTTGCCGAGAGGGTTTGCCGCAGCTGAACACAGCTGCCTGCGATGGTTCATGGATGATGCCACAGACTAAGGAGGGTAAACAATGCAAACTCGTATAATTATGCTAGCTGACTTCGACTACTTCTTTGCCCAATGCGAGGAACTACGCAACCCCACCATAAAAGACAAGCCAGTGGTCGTTGGCGTCTACTCTGGACGTACAGAAGACAGCGGAGCAGTCTCAACCAGCAACTACATCGCCCGGAAATACAGCGTCAAATCTGGAATGCCCCTGTTTTTAGCAAAGCGCAAACTTGAAGGCACCGACGCCGTATTTTTCCACGTGGACCACGAATACTACGATCAAATTAGCAGCAGCATAATGGATATTTTCCGCCAATACGCAACAAGCATTGAACAAGTCAGTATAGACGAAGCTTACCTAGATGTAACAGAACAAGTCGAAGGCAACTTCGAGAAAGCAAGAGAATATGCCCAGAAAATAAAAGTACACGTAAAAGCACAAGTCGGCATAACATTCACCATCGGCGTTGGGCCAAACAAACTTGTGGCTAAAATCGCTTGTGACAGCCAAAAACCAGACGGCTTAACCATTGTTCGGGCCGAAGATGCAAAAGTGTTCCTTGCGCCTCTACCCGTCGATCGCCTCTTAGGTGTGGGAAAAAAAACAACCCAACGCATGGAACAAATGGGGATTAAAACGATCAGTGATCTCGCCAAATACGACTGCCAACGTCTCATCGAAGTCTTCGGCAAAATTCTCGGTATTTACTTCCATAACGCCGCTAATGCAGTAGACAACGAGCCTGTGCAGGAGCAGGGCGAAGCAGAATCCATAAGCAAAATCGGCACACTAAAACAGGATACACATGACCTCGAGTTTATTCTACAGAAAACCGACGAATTAACCGAGTTTGTTTACAAAGAAGTTACAGAGAAGGCCTACAGCTTCAAGACAATTTCCGTTTATGTTGTTAATATAGATTTGAGCAGTAAAAGCAGATCCGTGACGCTTGAACAGCCCGCCAAAGACAAAGAAACAATCAAACGAAACGTGCGTATGCTTTTTGAGAAATATCTCGCTGAGTCGGAGCTTGACGTGCGGAGAGTAGGCGTTCGTGTATCAGGCTTTAGTAAAGAAGAACATAGACAAAGGCAACTGACTAATTTCTTTTAGGAAAATAGAGAGAAGTGTAAATTAGTAAAAAAACACACAAAAAATACCTCTCCGAAGACTAAAAACCAAGTATACACAAACTTAGAACAGTAAACTTTCATCAACTTCGTTACGCGATCTCTTGAAGGAATGAAAATCCAGTCAAGTGAATATGGCTCCCGCAACTGTTACAAAGAATCTCCACTTCTTCCAAACCATTACTGTTAACCTTTGGTTCTAAGATCAAGTATTTCTCTTCGGTTGAATCTTCAGGAGAGATAACAATTCCACAGTGTGGACATGGAAAATCTCCTTCTCCATCTATTTTAGTCAAATCCAATCTATGCTTCTGTTTCATTCTTCTCGCCTCCTTTTTAGAATTTATTTTTCCACACTGTTCTGATATTTAAAACTATTAGTTGATTTTTCAGATTTGCCCAAATCTTTAACCATTTTCTGGCAATCAACAGAACTTATACGCGGAATGTTTGTGGAGTGAAAAAAATGTATAATAAAATAGAAACAAAACCTGTTTTCTCTCACGCCACCAACTCGCTGTTGGTTAGGTTGTATTAAATTCTAATTTTCTAACTATCTGTACAAAGTGTGGCTCAGTTAGGTTCAAAAGCTGGCTCTTTACAGGTCGAGAAATTTTCAAACAAGATTAAAATATATAGAAAAATTGGTTATTATTCCATTGCAGTTGAGATATAAAGTAATGCTATCGATTAATGTTTTGTTGAGTTTGTTTTATTTTGTTTCAAGTTATTGGATTTGGGCTGAGGTAGATAGGCTTGCATCGGTCTTTAGTTGATCGTTTCATAGTGTTTAATGTTATTGCTGCGGCTATTGGAGTAAAGAGCTCACAGAAACTTTAAAACACACCCACAATTAATAATAAAAATGGGTTTTGTAATGACTTTTAATAAAAAAAGACTACCGCCAAGTCAGACTAAAATAGACCACATATTAAACTGGGGCACCGATCATCCAGGTATAACCTCGACCAACCCACAAATCAACCTCCAAACTTACACACTAACAATTGATGGCGAAGTCGAAAACCCTGTGAAATTAAGTTGGGATGACCTCCTCGGGCTACCACAGACTATTTCCATTAGCGATTTCCACTGCGTCGAAGGATGGAGTGTTCAAAACTGCAAATGGGAAGGCGTCAAAATCAAAGACATCGAAAAAATAGTAAAACCCAAAGAAGTTGCCAAAGCGGTGACTTTTGAGTGCGCCGACAACTATACCACATCTCTCTTTAGAGAGGAACTCGCAGGCGACGATGTGCTCTTGGTTCATAAACTCAACGATAAACCTCTCGAGGAAGGCTTAGGCTTCCCTGTTCGACTCATCGTTCCC
>JAXDAO010000190.1:0-4071 GCA_034679745.1 Bathyarchaeia archaeon | reverse complement strand
GTAGATATAAGCATAACATATTTTGAGGCAGGATGGTTTGCTTATGTCAAGCTAAGCGCCTTAGAAAAATTCGACCTTCAACTGATTTTTGACTAAGTGAATCGCCAACACAAATATTTTTATCCGTTTTTTATGAACTAAATTTCGATCAAAAACTTGGTTTTTTAGGGGCAATATTAGATCAACTGTTGCTATTAATCAGCGGTTTTCTTATAATATTTGATAAATGACTTGCAAGAGCCCAAATGTTTTAAAACAAAGTAAACCAACTTAGTTCAGCTAACAGTGGTATGGATTGACTCTAAACTATCATTACATGCAGTTGCCACGTGAGGTTATCGTAGGAAAAGGTACGCTTGCCCGTCTTCCAGAAGTAATCAAACGACTGGGATTAAAAGGAAAAGCCTTAGTCTTGTCAGATGCACAGTGCTATGAAATAGCAGGAAAGACGGTTTCAAGTTATCTTGAACAGTCCGGTTTAACAGTCGATTTCTTGCTAGTAAAATCGATGACTGTTGATGATTTAATAAAAGTTGAAGAGCAACTAAAGGACCAAAAACCGCGGATAGTGTTTGGAGTAGGTGGTGGCACGATAATAGACGCCGCCAAACTTAGTTCAGCAAGTCAAAATATACCATTCATCAGCATCCCAACTACGGTTTCACATGACGGCATTGCCAGTCCTCTTGCATCAGTTAAGGGTTCAGACAAACCTTACTCGATCCTAGCCCAGGCACCTATGGCTATAATTGCGGATACAGAAGTTATCGCTAATGGACCATGGCGTTTTGTAGTTAGCGGCTGCGGAGATGTTATCTCAAAATTCACCGCCGTCAAGGACTGGAAACTTGCCCATCTAGAAAAAGGCGAGTACTACGGCGGTTATGCAGCTAGCTTAGCTTTGATGAGTGCAAAATTGGTAACTGAGAACGCTAATTTAATAGTGCAGAAGGAGAATGAAGGCGTTCGTATTCTGCTTGAGGCTTTGATTAGCTGCGGAGTAGCTATGAGTATTGCAGGAAGCAGTCGCCCCTGTAGTGGTTCTGAGCACCTGTTCAGTCATGCTTTAGATCTAATAAATTCTAATCACGCCGTTCATGGGGAACAATGCGGTGTAGGCTCAATTCTAACTGCCTTTTTGCATGGATCAAACTGGCAGAAAATCAAGAGCACACTCAAACAAATTGGAGCGCCAACTACCGCCCAAGAACTAGGCGTAAAAGAAAAAGATATCGTTGAAGCTCTTCAGACAGCTGCACAAATCAGACCTGAACGTTACACAATCCTCCATAAACTCAACCTTAACTATGACGCATGTGAAACAGTAGCCCGCGCAACAGGTATAATCTCTTAAACACGCAAAGGTTGAAGCAGCGCAAACTGGTTTCCTTCAGGGTCTTCTGCAGCAGCAATCCAGCCTACTTCTGGAACTTCTTGTATTGGTTGAGTAACTTTACCACCTGACTTTAAGATTTTATCTAAAAAATCGCTTATTGATTCAACAGAGAAGTAGTTTATTGGTTTACCATCAGGTATCTGTTTCTTGTACATGCCACCGTTTACGCCTGGCCTTATGGTCTTGCCGGTTGGATCAACGGGAACAGTTTCGATTATCCAGTACTCCAAAGGGCCTTCGACTGGGGTGATTTTCCAGCCGAAGACTTCTTCGTAAAACCTTTTGATTTTATCAACATTGTTTGCTGGAATTTCAAAATGAATTATCGTGTGGTCCATCTTTAGGTTTTCACCTCCAGATACACCCTTTTACGTCGCTTTAGAAGTGCACTATTATTAAGTGGGGTTTTGAGATTTAACTTTTGTTAAATAGAAAAGGACTGAAAATAATAAAGAAAAGAAAAGTGATGTTGGGACTATTGTTTTGGTGCTTCTGTGTTTGTTTCTTCTTTGGCTTGTTCTGGAGCTGCAGCAGGAGTTGCCTCTGGTTTAGGTTCGGCTTTGAAGGTTTCGACAAATTTAGTTTCGACTAAGTCTGGGAGGAACTTTTGTATGTCCATCGCGATACCGCGTTTGGCGATCTGTATGCCTTCAACATAGAATGTGTCTTCGGGCATGTCGATGTTTAGGTTCTTTTCTTTCAGGGTTATTTTGAATTTGTCTACTTCTACAACTGGGACACGTCGGTGAATAAGTGCTGCGACTTTTTCTTGCGGGTCTGCGAGTTTTTTGGTTACAGTTAGGTCATAGATCAGTGTTCTGCCTGCTAAGGGTGGGTTGTAGTCAAGTAGTACTCTACCTGCGCCAATAGAGCGAATGGTTGCCATCTTGCCTTGGAATTCTATGCGTGCTCCCACGATGGGGTTTATTTCCTTGGCATAGAGTTGTTTGATTGGGACGCGTCTTATTTTTTCAGGGTCACGTGGACCGAATGCTTTGTCAGCGGGGATTTCAACGCTTGTTGGTGTGTTGAGTTCAGTTGTTAATAAGGCATCATCTAGAGCTTTTAGGACCCAGCTTTCGCCAACTACTACGAGTTTTGGTTCGTAGGTTTCACCTTCTTTTTTGAGGTGTTCTTTTTTGGCAACATCTTCTTTTGTAGTATCGAAGACTTCGTTGGTTTCTTTAACTTTGGCTACATAATCGATTAAAATGAAATCTCCTTTTTCTTGGGCCATTTTATATCTCTCTTTGTCTTAACGGGGAAGTGTAGAGTTTCAAACGCGCATAAAAAGGTTTTCTGTTGTCTAAATCGCTTATGTGTATTATAGTACGTTTTGTATCATACAACAAGCAGATCGATTGTATTCTTAATTATCGTTAATGTTTAAGATAATTATGATGCTACTTTTTCACGCCGTTCTCTTTAGGTTTCTGTTCAAGTTTGGTAGGCAAGTATTCGTCTACAATGTAGGTTAATCCGTATCTACTGAAAGCCTCTTGCTCTGCCTTGCGTCTAATTTTTAGGAACAATTTGATTTCACGTTGCCATAGCGGGTCATTTTGGTATCTTGGGTCTCTCTGGAGTTCGTAAAGACGTTTAATGTCTATTTCGCTTAGTGGGTCTGTAGGTAGTTTGTATTCAATAATATCGCTCGCCCATACTCCACTCCAAATTGCGTCTGGTGTGTTTAAATCTCTTAGGTGGGCTGCGTTGGCTGAACCTGAAATTATGACTTGGGCGATGTGCATGCCCCAAGGGTCGCCATCGGTGAGGATGTAGACGGGTAAACCAAGTTCGTCGTGTAAGCGTCTGATGATGCTTCGGGTTTGTCTGGGTGCTTGTCCGGTGCATGAGATTAAAATTGAGTTGTGTTTACTGTGAACTCTTTCTTCTATGAATCTTGTGAAGAGGGCGCCTTTCTCAATGGCTATGACTTTGTCGGCTGATGTTTTAATGAATTCTGAAGTTGTTAGGGCAGGTCCGATGAGGACGCCGTCGGGGTGACTTGTCAAGTTTAATGTCTTGCCTTCATACCCAGGTACTGTGTAACCTATTTCCAAGTCTCCGAAAATTGCACTACGTTCTTCAGGAAATATGTGAAAATCTTCCCGGGCATAACCAGTTAATGTTTCTAAATCAGTGATGATGTTGTCGGATTCTGATTGGTCAGAAAAAGTCATTTCGTAAGCTTGCGCGGAGTAGTAGACATCTCTTAACGTAGATGTTTTGCGTTGACTTGTTAATTCATTGCTAAACATAGCAGCCCAAGCAAGCTGCGTGAAGGGTTTTATATGGCGAATGTTACGAGTGTTTCGATCTACGTTTTTCTCACCTAGAATGAATTGGCGAAGAGTGGGATCGTAGGTGATGTTTTCAGTGGAGCGACTAGGCATTTTAATAGTTGGGAAGGCGCCCTTGTTAAGTTGACTATAGATTTGGGTACCAAAATTCTTTAGTCCCGAAAGGACTTCCTGTTGTCTTTCTAATATCTTAGCTTTCTTCTCCGCCATATTTCTGCACACTTCTTAGTAAGGGCTCTATGTTAGGCTTCGTCTTTTCTCCAGCCAAGGTTGTTGAGAATTCTGCAATTTTAGGCAAGTACTTCGAGAAGATGCCTAACCGTTTCTTCTCATTATGTACATGTTCCTGTCGAGCAAGAAAATGCTGAATTT
>JAXDAO010000189.1:0-3808 GCA_034679745.1 Bathyarchaeia archaeon | reverse complement strand
ATTAATAGAGTTAGACAAAACAAACCTGTTTTAGCACCAAGAAGCGAATTTGGTTTCGCTAAAAACTTCTTGTATATGTTTAAAGGTGATGTTCCAGATGACACTGAAGCAAGTGTTATCCATCGTTTTATGACTCTTCATGCTGACCATGGATTCAATGCTTCTACATTCGCTGCGCGTGTAACTGCAAGCACCAACTCAGACATTTATTCAGCTGTAACTTCAGCTATAGGAACTCTGAAAGGACCTTTACACGGTGGAGCTAGCGAAAAAGTCATGGATATGCTTGATGACATAGATCTTGAAAAAGACATAAACGAATACATCCAAGGTTTGTTGGATGAAAAGAAAAAGATCATGGGTTTTGGTCATCGAATGTATAAAGCACAAGACCCCCGAACCAAACATCTTAGAGGAATAGTTGAAGAGTTTTTGCATCGCGAGCGATCATTAACTTTGTATAATAGGTGCATCCAGATCGAAAATGCAGTTTTCGAAAAGAAGAAAATCTATCCAAATGTTGACTTTTACGCTGCTGTTACCATGGACGCATTAGGAGTTACAAAAGAATTTTTCCCGTTGTTCTTTGCGTCGAGTAGAATTTCTGGCTGGGTAGCTCATGTAATAGAGCAATACGAAGATGCTGTTCTTCTTCGCCCTTCCTCAGAATACGTTGGAGAATTTGGAAAGGAGTTTATCCCAATAGCCGAACGCTAAGATACTGAGTCCTGATATCAATCAGGCTACTTTAATATCTCTGATCTTCAACCACTTAAAAAGATTACAATAAAAAATTTTGTTCAAAATTAAAAAAGGGTTTAGAGGGAAGAAAAACTTCCCTTTTTTGTTGTTCTAATGGATCAGTTGTAGCAGGTTAAAGAACAGCGGGATGAATACGATTGATAACGTGCTCAAGAGTTTTATGAGTACGTGAAGGCTTGGACCTGCTGTATCTTTCATTGGGTCGCCGACTGTGTCGCCTACGACTGCTGCTGCGTGAGCTGGGCTGTTCTTGCCGCCTAAGTGGCCTGCTTCGATGTATTTCTTTGCGTTATCCCATGCACCACCGCCAGTGTTCATCAGTAGTGCTAAGGGAACGGCTGATAGAGTTGCGCCGATAACGAGAGCACCAACTGCGGCTGGACCTAAGAGAACGCCGACAATGATTGGTACGACGACAACGATCAATGCTGGTACAACCATACCTCTTAGGGCTGATTTTGTGCTGATATCTACTGCTTTGCCGTATTCGGGTTTACCAGTTCCGTCCATGATTCCAGGTATTTCTTTGAATTGGCGTCTTACTTCTGCAACCATTTCTGCGGCTGCTTTTCCTACTGCGCTGATAGCTTGCGAACTGAAGAAGAAAGGTATCATAGCGCCGATGAAGCCTGCAACCAGAACAGCTGGGTTAGCGATGTTTATCTCAACAACTGTGTTTGCCGGTAAAATGCCGTTGTTTATTGCAAGGTGTACTTCTTCGATGTATGTTTGGAAGAGTAATTGTGCTGCGAGTAGTGCTGAGCCAAGGGCGAAGCCTTTGGTGAGTGCTTTGGTTGTGTTACCGACTGCATCGAGTGCTTCCATGGTTGCCTCTGCACCACCTTCACCTGACATTTCAGCAATTCCTGCTGCGTTGTCAGCGATTGGACCAAAACCGTCAAGGGCTAAGACCATACCCATAACTGCAAGCATACCCATTGTTGCAAGAGTGGTACCGTATATTCCTCCTATGAAGGGGTCAATACCGATTTCTATACCGAATTGTGTTCCAAACCAGTATGATGCGAGAAGTGCAATTACCAGTGAAACTATGGGCAGTGCAGTTGTTTCTAAGCCGACTGCAAAGCCAGTGATGATATTGGTTGCGCTGCCTGTTTCGCTTGCTTTAGCAATTTTAACAACTGGTCCACGGTCGCGCCCTGTATAGTAGTCTGTAATATAGTCAATTGCGACTGAAGCAGCTAAACCGGCGAGTAGACAGTAAAATAGGTACATGCTACCGAGAAGTAGAACTGTTGCTGCAAAGAATAAGACACCTGCAACGATCGTTGTGACCAAGAGGCCTTTGCGGAGCGCTTTCATCGGGTGTTTTGCTTCTGATTCGTTAAGTTTTACAAATGGCATACCGACCAAGGTTGCAAAGATACCGAGGGCTCTTGCAATTAGCGGGAACACCAAGAATATGAGGTTACCTGTAGCGATGCTGATTAAACCGCCGATGATCATGCCACCGATGTTCTCACCTGTGGCTGATTCGAATAAGTCTGCGCCTCTGCCAGCTGAGTCACCAACGTTATCGCCAACGTTGTCAGCGATTACTGCTGGATTGCGTGGGTCATCTTCAGGAATACCTGCTTCGACTTTGCCTACCAGGTCTGCGCCGACGTCTGCTGCTTTAGTGTAAATTCCTCCTCCGAGCTGAGCGAACAATGCGATTAATGAGGCGCCAAAACCCATACCAACAATACCACTTGCTGCACTGCGACCTAACTCCGCAGCTTCGGTCACTGAAAGAGTGCCAAACATTGCATTATAGCCGCCATAGAGCAAGAACAGAAAACTAACACCCAACAAAGATAAACCGACAACTGCCATACCCATTGTAGCGCCGCCGTAGAATGCTGTTTTAAGCGCTTTTTCTGCGCCGAATTCTTTAGCCGCAGCCACTGTACGAACGTTAGCTTTAGTGGCGTTGTCCATGGCGATGTAGCCAGCCGCCAAAGAGGCAACGGCTCCCACCAAAAACGCTGCAGCCGTACCGACGCCAAACGGTCCAGTCGGCAAGGCTACCCACAGCAACGCAAAAATAATTACTGTGATTATTGCGATGGTTTTATACTGCCTTTTCAAGAAGGCATATGCGCCTTCACGTATGGCGTTGCCTACTTCAACAGTTTTTGGTCCGCCGGGACTCATTTTGCCGATTCTGGCCATGAGTACAAGTGAAGCAACAACTGCAATTATGCCTGCGATGGGGGCAATCCAAAATATGAGGGGGTTTGTTTCTGATAAAGAAGTTAATGTTTGTAAGGGTATGTACATGGTCAAAAAGCCATGTCCAATTTGTATATATATTTTTCGAACATGATCGTATCAATTCATCGTTTGAACAGCAATTAAGAGAAAAATGAATCGCTTAGATAACTTGGTTGCATTTTTAAGTGAGTCACACATAATTCAAATACACTATCTTAACAAAGTGAATAAGTGATGCCTCAAAGATTGATCGTTGTAAAAGTCGGCACAAGCGGCATAACAACAAAAGAGGGCAAACTAGACGAAAAAGAAATGCAAAATCTAGCAAGCCAAATTGCAGCCGCATCAAAACAAGGAGACAAAGTTGTTTTAGTTACGTCAGGTGCTGTTGCAGCAGGAATCGCTGAACTCGGAATCCCGCCTAAACCCAAGGATATAGCCTTTCAGCAAGCAGCAGCCGCTACAGGGCAGAGCGTACTCATGACAAAATACCGAGAGTTATTCAAAAAATATGAAGTCAAGGTCGCTCAGATTCTGCTGACAGCCGAGGATCTCTCAAACAGAGCATCATACGTACACACCTGCGACGTCTTAAGTTTGCTTCTCAAAGTAGGCGTAGTCCCAATTATTAACGAAAACGACGTAACCGCAGTTGACGAACTCATGCGAACTGAGGGATACAAAGTGAACTTCAGCGACAACGATATCCTCTCTGTACTAGTCGCAGGAGCCATCTGCGCTGACTTAGTAATCATACTCTCCGACGTAGAAGGTTTATACACAGCTGACCCCACGAAACCCGGAGCAGAACTAATAAAAAAGATAGATG
>JAXDAO010000188.1:0-5756 GCA_034679745.1 Bathyarchaeia archaeon | reverse complement strand
CTGTTTTTGTCAAGAAGGTTATTTATCCATTTCACTTGGACAGGTACACCTTGGTTGACTTCAAAAGTACAGCCGGGAGTGCTGGCAACATCCGCCAGCGCTTCGCCTGTTATGGAACTGCGGGCTTCTCCTTGGTAGCCCCAAACTTTTGTGGCAGCAAATCCCGTCGGCGACCCATCAGCTTTGTTGTTTGGCAGAATCTGCTGCGTAAACTCTGAGACTTTCACGGTATATTCCTGTCTAATCAATTTGCCCGAGTTATCTGTAATATTGATAGGGGTATAGACTGGGGGCGGTCCGATAATTTGGTTGACAAATTTCGGTATCGTTGCAGGGTCCAGCAACTGTGGGGTTTGAGAGAAACCGACGGGTACTATAGATAAAATTATTAGTAGACAACAGAAAGCTGTTAGGACAAATAGCCTTGGTGAGCTTGACAAATTTGTGTCTCCTCAGAAGAATTGCTACTTCATGATTAGCCCGAGTCTTGTAAAAAACATTTTGCCTCCATACAAACAGAGAGCAAATCGGCAACAAGCAACTTTATAAACGAACATTTTTATCCCAAAATCACAATAGCATCCATTCAAGGTGTTATTCAATGGGTAAAGGGTCAGGTTACGGAAAAGTTATCCTATTCGGCGAGCACTTCGTCGTACACGGCATACCAGGCATCGTATCCGCGATTGATTCTTCAACGGATGCCATAGTAAAAAAAGCCTCAAAACTAAACATCAAGGATGAACGTAAAACCGCCAAGGGCTACGGTGAAGAGAAAAGACTCCAGCAGATCGAATCCATCGAACGCATGCTCAAAGCCATGGATTTGGATCCCAAGATGCCGCTTGACATCTGGATAGGCGGCACACTACCAGGCTTTAGCGGCTTAGGAGCATCAGCCGCTAGCAGTGTTGCCATCGCACGAGCCATCTCAGAAGAGCTGAACCTGAATCTTTCTAACGAAAAAATAAACGCAGTCGCCTATGAAGGAGAAAAAGCCTACGCAGGCAACCCCTCAGGAATAGACAACACCGCTGCAACATATGGCGGCTTTATGTGGTTTAAAAAGAACCCCGCAGGCGGACAAGACCTCGTCGAGCGCCTAAAAGTTCATCGCCCCATCGAAATCGTCATAGGCAGCACAGGCAAAGTCGCCAACACCAAACTCATGGTTGAAGGCGTCGCCGAACGAAAGAAGAAAGACCCCAAAAAATACGACCCCCTCTTCAAGAAAGCAGAGAACCTGGCTATTGCAGGACGAAAAGCACTAGAAGCTGGCGACCTCAGAAAAGTCGGAGACTTAATGAATGAAAACCACCGGATACTCCAAGAAATCGGAGTTTCAAGCAAAGAACTAGACCAACTCGTTGATATAGCCCGCAAGCAGGGTGCATTCGGCGCAAAACTCACAGGCGGTGGAGGCGGCGGTTGCATGGTTGCTTTGACAGGCGGGAAAGAAGTCTCGGGGAAAATTGTCGGCGCCTTTAAGGGTGCAAGCTTTGAATATTTAATGACGCGCATAGGCGTAGCAACCTACTAAACAGCTGAAACGGGCTTTTTTTAGCCCACACCTGAGTTTTTTAGAATCGTCCATATTAGGTATGCAACTATAGGAGAATAGTGACGCAGACTTTGGTTTTAGCGGCTCCATCCGGATTTAGCCTCAAATTATGGATCGATTATGAAAATGGTCATTCCTAAGTCATCCCAAGAAAAAATAACACTAAATAGATAGGCATTTAACAGGAAAATAATTTGTGACTGTGAATCAGCAACTACAAACCTTAAAGTAACAAGAGTCAATGAAACCTTTCTATTGAGATTTTCTTGAAAAGGAGATGCTAAACTGTGCAAAAAATTGTTCCCTGTTTATGGTTTGACAAAGAAGCTGAGGAAGCTATAAAACTATACATATCAATTTTCAATTCCGCGCCTCACAGCGCTAAAAACTCATCGATAATAAGCATCGAACGTTATCCAGAAGAGCCTTCGAATATTCCGGTAGAAGGGATGGAAGGAAAGATTTTAACTGTTATTTTTGAGCTTAGCGGGCAACGGTTTATGGCACTTGATGGGGGGCCATTATTCAAATTCACGGAAGCAACATCCTTCTATGTGGAGTGTGCGGATCAAAGAGAGATTGATTACTTTTGGGAAAGGCTATCAGCGGTTCCAGAGGCTGAGCGATGCGGCTGGCTTAAAGACAAGTACGGTCTATCATGGCAGATTATTCCTAAACAAATGGGTGAAATGCTTTCTGACAAAGACAAAGTAAAAGCAAAGAGAGTAATGGATGCGATGCTTAAGATGAAAAAGATTGTCCTAAAAGACTTGGAAAAAGCGTATGAAGGCTAAATTCAAAGGAGTTTCCTTTTTCGTCTTAGAAAAGAAATCTTGAAAGTTTATTTATCTAGAATCTCCCTCTTTAACATAGAACATAATTTTCTGTTGATGCCAAAATGGAACATCATTCCTCAGGATCGCATCCTCATGAAAAACCTCATGAAGAGCCGGTAGAAAAGCCTATAAAACAACCAACTAAGCATGACCACCATGCTATGATGGAAGCAGAGATGAAAAGACATTTTCTGATCTCTGCGATTTTCGCAGTTCCCGTTCTTATTCTATCGCCTTCAATTCAAGAGTGGTTTGGCTACTCCTTACCTCCTTCACCAGTCTGGAACATATTGTTAGTGATTTTTGCAACAATAGTCATAGTTTATGGTGGCCTAGTTTTCTACAATGGGGCTGTCGCTTCCCTGAGAAAGCGCTTGCTAGACATGAATGTCCTTGTAAGCATCGCTCTTCTTGCAGGCTACCTATACAGTCTAGGAACGACCTTTTTCGGAATATCCGGAGACTTCTACTGGGAAATCAGCACCCTTGCAGCGCTCATCTTATTTGGACATTGGATGGAAATGCGCGCCTCAAGAACAGCTGCGGGTGCAATCCGCGAACTTGTAAAACTGATTCCGCCAACGGCAAACTTGATAAAAAATGGCTCAATAATTACCGCGCCAACTGCCAATCTCATAATTGATGACTGGATACTTGTGAGGCCAGGCGAAAAAATACCAATAGACGGAATAGTTACAGAAGGCGAAACCTCAGTCAATGAAGCAATGCTAACAGGTGAATCAAAACCTGTATCCAAAACAAAAGACAGCAACGTTATCGGCGGAACCCTAAACATCGAGGGTGCAATAAAAGTAAAAGTCACAAAGACTGGAGAAGAAACCGCAGTAGCACAAATAATCAGACAAGTAGAACAAGCATCTGCATCTAAACCACCTGTGCAAAGACTTGCAGACCGTGCAGCGACTTACTTGACCCTAATTGCAATCTTTGTCGGCGGCGGCACTTTTGCATTTTGGTTTGGAGTAGGTGCTGGCAGCCTCTTTGCTATAACTCTTGCTATAACAGTCATTGTGATCACCTGTCCTCACGCGTTAGGTCTTGCTATCCCAACTGTTACAACTATATCTACAACAATAGCTGCAAAAAACGGCATGTTGGTTAGAAACGCCGATGCATTGGAAATAGCAAAAATCGTGGACACCGTAATCTTTGATAAGACTGGTACTCTTACCAAAGGAGAATTTGGCGTATCAGACATCATTCCATTGGGAAAATGGAGTGATAAGCAGATTCTTGAAAATGCAGCATCATTAGAAATCAAATCTGAACATGTCATCGCTAAAGCTATAGTGAAGAAATCGCAAACTGAACATTTACCCATCAAATCTACCGAGAAATTCCAAGCTATTTCTGGCAAGGGTGCAAAGGCGATCGTCGATGGAAAAACCATTTATGTTGGTAATGCTGCGCTCATGAAAGAATTAAATGCAGACCTCTCAGACCATGCAGAAGTTTTTTCAAAGTTAGCGGCGCAAGGAAAAACCGTCGTTTACATTGCAGTCGAGCAAAGAATTGAGGGTTTAATAGCCCTAGCCGACTTGATTAGGGAAGAATCAAGAGAAGCGGTTAAACGGCTCAAGGAGCTTAATCTGCAGGTTTCTATGCTTACTGGCGATAACAAGCAGACAGCAGCTTACGTGGCTAAAGAGTTGGGTTTAGACACTTATTTTGCTGATGTTCTTCCAGATCAGAAAGCTAATGCTGTTAAAGCTTTGCAGGATCAAGGCAAACGTGTAGCTATGGTTGGTGATGGAGTTAACGATGCTCCGGCTTTGGTTCAAGCAAATGTTGGAATAGCAATCGGTGCAGGTACAGATGTTGCTGTAGAATCGGCAGATGTTGTTTTAATAAAAAATGACCCAAGAGATGTCTCTAGGCTTATTAATCTAAGTAAAAAGACAATGCGGAAAATGAACGAAAACTTGGTCTGGGCGACAGGATATAATGTAGTAGCTATACCCATCGCAGCTGGAATACTTGTTCCGTTGGGAATAGTTTTAAGGCCTGAATTTGGAGCGATTACTATGTCTGCAAGCTCTATCAGTGTTATTCTGAATGCTCTATTACTTCGAAGGGCAAAAATCTGACAACTCATTTCTTCTAAATTATGCCTATTCCATGCAGTATATGCACAGCTATAACAATGTAGTAGGTAACTGCAAGACTGGTGAGGAAAAACCACCAAGCCAAAGAGTACAACAGCATTTAGCAGGAAACAAACAAATCAACATATGGGTGGATGATGTGACTGATAACAAAGGGAAACACGACAAGCATTTTCCCGTCTGGGGACTTGACAACTTCATTAGAAGGCTTTTTGAAAATCCAAATAGACATAGTTCCTATGTTACAAAGGGACAGATAGTTGCCGATCTTGGCTGTGGTCCAGGCTATTATGCACTTCCTTTAGCTAAATCAGTTGGACCTGAAGGAAAAGTCTATGCAGTTGATTCAGATGAGAAAGCTATTCGAGCATTGGAAAAAAAAGCGAGCAAATACGGTTACCACAATATTGAAGCCCATGCTTGCTCTGCCTCTGACCTGAGCTTCATAAAGAATGAATTGGTTGATTTTATTCTTGCCGATGGATTATTGTGTTCTATTGCACCAAAAAACCGCGAGTCCGCGGTGAATGAAATTAAGCGCATTCTCAAACCATCTGGAAAAGCATACCTAAATGCTTCCTTCGATATGTTGAGCAATATAGACAAAGCTGATTGGGGTAAGATACTTGAAGAGTTTAGGGTTGAAAAAAGGGGCAAAGATTGGGTTGTGGTATCCAAAGCATAACAAAGCACGATTAAAGGCAGTATAGTCGATATTTTACGCATAGCATTTAACCCAAACTGGATTTGAGCAATCGAAGATGGAAGTGCCAAACCCCAGCGCACCACGACAAACACGTAGCACATCAGCCTACGCCATACACAGTTGCTAACGACTTAACGTTAAATGCAGGGAGCAATGTCTTGGTTCAGATCTTATACCGCCAGCACCAATTTATACACACACCAGAATAAACAAATGTGAATACAACGTTGTGACCACTGACAAGCAACCACAAACTTTCAAATCCAAGAGGTCCCATTAAGTATACAGCTTAGTTTTAAAAACTAAAATAAGGGAAGTGTAGCAATTGGCAAAATATGTAGATGGATTTGTAATTGTAGTTCCTAAAGATAAAATTGGAGAATACCAAAAAATGGCAGAGGGAGGAAGAGAGATCTGGATGAAATATGGTGCACTCGAATACATGGAATGTATTGGGGAAGATCTTGAACCAAAGGAGACAGGCGGCATAAAGCCACTCGGATTCACAGAACTCACAAAAGCACAAC
>JAXDAO010000187.1:0-7128 GCA_034679745.1 Bathyarchaeia archaeon | reverse complement strand
CGATCTTCTTGCTGACTTCATCAGCTTCTTTGATGTTACCTAACGCTTTCTGTGCATCCCTGACATTTTCGAGTGCACTAATACCGTAACGGTCAAAGCCTTTAGCCAAGGATATCTCGGCAGATTTATTGAAGAATTCAACTGCTTTCTGGAAGTCGCGCAGATGCAGGCTGCATTCGCCTGCTTTGTAGTTCATCTCTGCAGCGCCAAAGTAGTTTTGGCCTTTATAGTAGAGGTCAGCAACTTTCGTGAAGATGTCGCGTGCCTCTGCATCTAAGCCATTTTCCATCATGGCGATAGCGGTTTTGTGGAGTTTAATGGGGTCTTCTTTTACACTCATAATCATCAACCGCAGATAATGGGCGGGAACTCCCATTTAGAATTTTCCCTATTGACGATAAACTTGACGCTAGTGCCGTATGTGATGGAACTTAAATGTCAGAATTAAAGGCAATTCACAAAAGATGCTTTTTATATGCGGTAGAAAGAATAAGTACCCTCTTAGAATCATAACACTGTGAAGACAATGACCCAAGAACAAGGTGCAGTAACCGTAAAATCACATGTATCCTTGGCGTTGAAAGTTTCAATCGCTGCTATTTTCGCAGCGCTAGTCGCCGTCGCCACCTTAATATTTGTTATTCCAATTCCCGCCACAAGCGGTTACTTCAACTTAGGCGAGACACTCATTTATGTAGCAGCACTACTTTTCGGGCCTCTTGTCGGTACAATCGCAGGAGCTGGAGCATCAATTGCCGACATGCTTGTAGCTCCACAGTTTGCTCCCGGAACATTCACTATAAAAATCATTGAAGGATTTCTAGTCGGGTATCTAACCAGAAAGCTCAACAGAAAAATCAAAAGCCTCACTATTTGTGCAACAATAGCCATAATGATCGGCGGGTTTGAGATGGTTTTAGGGTATTTTCTCTACGAAACGATCGCATTGGGCTACCCAGCTGCACTGGCGCTGCTTGAGGTTCCATTCAACATAGTACAGATGCTTGCAGGATTAATAATAGCAGTACCAATTGTGCACGCTATACAGCGTATTTTCCCACAGCTTAAAAGCTACCTTTAACAGAGGAATAAGTATGAAACTTCCGCCTGGAAAAATCCCAATAGACATACTAAAAGACGTAGTCTTCAAAAACCTGGGTGCTCAGCGAAGCGAAGTAGTTTTAGGTCCAAGCGCAGGAATAGATGGGGCAATCTTGGATGTGGGAACAAAAAACGCTATCGTCTCAATGGACCCTATTACAGGCGCGGTTGAACGCATCGGCTGGGAAGCAATAAAC
This sequence comes from Bathyarchaeia archaeon, assembly GCA_034679745.1. Classification (GTDB taxonomy): domain Archaea; phylum Thermoproteota; class Bathyarchaeia; order Bathyarchaeales; family Bathycorpusculaceae; genus Bathycorpusculum. The sequence goes on along the minus strand of JAXDAO010000187.1, from coordinate 5,830 downwards.
ATCAACGCCAACGACGTTGCCACATTTGGGGTAGAACCAGCTTTTTTCTTCTCATGCATAATGCTTCCAGAGAATGCAGACAGCAAAACCGTTGAAACCATAAGCACCCAAATGCACAATGCAGCAAAACAGTTAGGCATAGCGATAGTAGGTGGACACTGTGAATCCACTCGAGGACTAGCTAACCCGATTGTTGTTGGCTGCAGTATGGGCTTAACTGACAAAGGCAAATACGTGACCGCAGCGGGAGCTAAAGCCGGAGACAAAATCATACTCACCAAAAGTGCAGGCATAGAAGGCACTGCCATTTTAGCCACAGACCGAGAGGAGCAACTCAGAAAAGTTTTCAGCCAGACTCTAATAGAAGGAGCTAAACACTTCTACAACCAAATCAGCGTCGTCAAAGACGCCCTAACCGCTTACCGAACGGGTGGAGTTCACGCGATGCATGACCCAACCGAAGGCGGCATCCTAAACGGCATTCACGAGATGGCAGATGCAGCAGAGCTAGGCGCAAGAGTTTTTGAAGAAAAAATCACTATCGAACCAGAAACTGCAAAAATCTGCAGGTTCTACGAAATCGATCCGCTGCAACTAATTAGTTCAGGCGCCTTACTCATAGCCGCAGATCCACAAGCGTCAGATAAAATAATCAGCAACCTATCACAAGAACACATTTACGCTGATGTAATCGGAGAATTTAATCAAAACCCAAACAAACGTATCCTCATGCATCCAGACGAGTCCGCGGAAATGTTACAAAGACCAGTCTCAGACCACCTGTGGCTGGCACTTTCGCGATGAACCATTTCTATATCCATTTAGTGGAAGCTGTAGACTCCAGTACAAGAAGAAAATTGGGTAAAAAAAAGCATACTTGAAAAGATGCGAATATACAAAGCCGCATTTGAGTTCTACGATTGCTTGTTGGATACCGTTCTTTAGGTTCCAGTTTTCTGGGGGCTTGTAGTGTAGACAGTAAATTTGGCTGCCAACGGTAGCTTTATACCCTTTCTCTTCGATCCAGTGAACGATAAAAGAGTCTTCGTAAGCGTGTAATTCCTCCGGAATCTGGATGCCCTCGACTGATTTACGTAAAATTAACGTGTCATGCATTCCGCCGCGTAGCTTGAAGCATTGTTTAGCCACTAAACTTTGGAATTTTAAAACCCACCTATTCCTTACATTAGGCAGCACGTCAACATTAAAGCCCCAAACAGCACCTACATCACTTGATAGATCCGCTTGCACTTTCTGGAACCAATCACGACAAAGCAATACGTCACTGTCCACAAACATGAACCAATCCGTTGTGACTTTGCGAATACCTTCAGTGCGCGCTTTGGCACGTGAACCATTCATCTGAAACAACCTAACATTGCCGTACTTACGGGTGAACTTTCCAAGAATCTCAAGTGTACGATCAGTTGAGTAGCCGTCGATAACTATCAGGTTTTTTATGGGCACATTCTGATAGATAGAATTTAGGCATCTGTGGAGCAGATGTTGGCTGTTTTTTGTCAGCATTACGACGTCGACTTGCATGGTTGCCCTCGAAGTAGTCATTGCATCTAATTGGATACCCTTTACTTAAAAACCTAAACCCAAATTCCCCTCGTTCGGTATTTAACGTGAGAATAATTGGGAAATTGAATACGCAGCGTAAAATCCGTAAGCTAAAAGCAATCGTGTAATTAATTGGGGACTGCCAAACTTGAACGCCTCAGCGATTAACCCTAGACTACCACTAAGAGTCCAAACTTCTGGTGAACGATAATGAATACAAAAAGGGCTGTAGCATGCTACAACTTTGTAACCTTTGTCGGCCAGCCAATCTTTTATGTATGCATCCTCAAAAACATGTAATCCATCAGGGATTTTTATGTCCTTAATTAAACTAGTACGTATCAGAGTATCGTGTGTGCCGCCTCGAACTTCAAAGATTTTGCGTGTGGTGATAAGAAACATTTTTAGCGTCTTGGGGTTTGTAATCGTTGACCAGACTTCAATCCCCCAAATTGCAGCTACATCATTTTGGATATATTTTTGGGCTTTCTTAAACCAGTCAGGACAAAGAACCACGTCGCTATCGACAAACATGAACCATTCAGCGGTTACGTTGTCGATGCCTTTTTGCCGGGCTGTAGCGCGCGTTCCATGATCGAATAGGATCTTTACGTTATGATACCTATCGTTGAAGTTGTTTAGGATGTCTATTGTTCGATCGGTCGAGTAGCCATCCACAACAATCAACTGAGCAACAGGAACGTTTTGATAGATGGATTCTACGCACTGCGTTAGAACACGCTCACTGTCCTTAGTTAACAGCACAACATCAACAGAGCCATCCATCACCCGATTACTTCCTGATTGCTATTCGAATTGTTAATCCATACGTTGGAACGTTAAACGACTTAAAAAACAACTTCCCACCCAATCGCACTGCTAAATCGTAAAAAGACGCAACCTTCAATTCTTTAAACGCGAAATTCCCTATCAACAGATCCTTCCATTCTCTAGGTGTTTTAACACTAATATGTGTCTCGTCGTAATCACGCATCAGTTTACGAATAGGCTTCTCTACCTTCTTGTTTGGAGTAGTACACACCACTATACCCTTGCAAGCCTCAAAAAAGCCCAAAAGAGCCGCATGTGGTTGATTTAGATGTTCTAAAACATCAAAACAAGTCACCAAATCAAAAGATCCACTCATAAAAGGCAGAGACACTTGGGTATCGCATACCATAAATTCACCGTCAATTTGGCTTTTAGCTTGCGTAGCCCCATGTTGTGAAATGTCAAAACCTATCGTTTCATACCCCAAGCGCGATAGAACTTGTGAAGTGTAACCGTAAGCACAGCCAACGTCCAATGCTCGTTTGCCGTTTCCATCGAGTAAGGTCACATTTAGAGCTGTGCTTGCCCACTGCAGGACTTCCAATACATGGCTCTCTACAAGCTCTTTCTTATGCAAGTATTTTCTTGTTTTAAAATATTCTTGCTCGTATGCCATGGTGAAACCTGCCAATAGAATGTAGCATTGTCTCCTTTTATATTCAAGCCCAAAAAACGTTTAGCTTAAGTGGATCTAAGTCGTTAGATGCTTTCTTGCAATTGACACATGTTTGAGCCATCTCAGCAGGAAAAGAAAACAAGGGGAAATCTGATAATGGTTTTTATAGTTCAAACCTGAATACATGTAGACACACCAAAAGCGGCTAGTGATAAACAATTGACTTCAGGTTGGAAAAAAGTAGCGAGCATTGCAGCGCGTTCTTTAAGTCCAGGTAAGCCGCATCACGCACAATGGTTAATCACCAGAAAATGTAACTATCGATGTGTAGGTTGCAATGTTTGGAAAGAACAAGACGAAAATGAACTCTCAACTGAGCAAATTAAGAAAGGCTTAGATATCCTCAAAGACATCGGGATTATCGAACTGGTCCTCTCAGGGGGAGACCCACTTTTAAGACCTGATATTGCAGAAATAATCGATTATGCTGCAGACCGCTTTGTAATTACAGTTTATGATAACGGTAGCATGGCAGCCAAAAAAGTCGATGCACTTCGTAAAGTCGATTTTGCCGCTTTATCGATTGACAGTTTAGACGAATCAAAGAATGATTACATTAAATCTGTTCCAGGCGCCTGGAAAAACGCCATGCACTCTCTAGAAGTGCTCCAAAAAGAAGGAGTCAGAGTTGCCGTCACTCCTACTATTTCACAGAAAAACCTCTACGAAATAGAGGACATAACAAACTACTTCACAAGCAAAGGAGTCCCAGTCTGGTACTGCCTCTACTCCTATGATACCTCAGTGGATAGTAAGCAACTCTTTCGAATCGGAAAGGCAAACGATGAATTCGTAATCACAGACAAAAAAGCCATGTTTGATCTCTGCAACAAACTCATCGAAATGAAGAAGAAAAACAATAACATACTCATGACAACCAAACTTTTAGAATCGCTACGGAGCCTCTACGAAGAGAAAGAACATAGAACATGGAAATGTGAAGCCCTAAAAAGCTTTTTAGTCGTAGACCATTTAGGCAGAATCTCAGGCTGCCACAACCACAACTTCGCTGGTTCAATATTCGATTTGCCAGACAAATGGAATAGTGACGAATTCAAAGCTCTGAGAAAAACATACCACGACTGCACCCAATGTAACTATCTGTGCTATGTAGCCTATTCGCTCTATGGAGGCCCAAGTAGCTATTTTTCATTAGCTAAAGACCAATGGAGAAACGCAAAAATACTATTCAAATAACTAAAGCTCCAAGTTATGAATTGAGTTTAGAAAACCCGTGAGCCCAGAAGAAGATATGCTATCAATTTTGGGGTCTTCCTCAATGTTTGTTAATGGCACCACACTCAACAGTATAACATTATCACTTATTACACGAGGACCTGCATCTTTAGGATGCGCAAGTTCTATTGCAGCAGGCAATAACATCAACGAGAGAGTAATAGCCGCTGTTCCCATAATCATTATGATTAGTTCTAATCCCGTATGGAACCCGCCTTTATAAAATTTCTAACGTAATTATTTCCATTGCCTGAGTGAGTCGTTTTGTCCCAAACATGATTGTTTTTTCTGCTGATTTTTCCAAAAAACACATCCAGTAACGCTATCGTACAGATTGGCATGTTAAAGATGAAAGTAACTATAGAGAGTGGGACAAGCCATTGTGACCTTTTCCTACCATCCAAGTATAAACCTACACCCACCTCAAAAAATGGCGCAAAATTACCTATAAAACTATAGAAAGAAATTGGAAGTACAATCCAGAAAAAGGGCGCAATGTAAGGGTGTATTGTTATTTCATTAAATTGAGTGACAAGTAAAAATAACCCAATTAGAAAAGAAAACAAGACTACGGTTGGCATGCAATAAAGATTCAAGAGCAACAAACCATCAATTTTTTGTTTAACATTTAGTTTATCGGTTTTTATTACGTTAAATGAGTGCTTGAAATAGCACTGAATATGCCCTTTTGCCCAACGATACCTTTGGCGCCTATAGGCTTTCCAACTATCAACTGCTTCCTCGTAACATTCGGCATCAACAACATATCTTATTGCATATCCTGCTAAATTTATGCGATAAGTTAAGTCAGTGTCTTCTGCCAGAATTGATTCATCCCAAGCGCCTATGCTTCTAAGTACACTACTTCTAAAACCACCGACGGTTCCGCCAAATTGAGGGATTAAACCTAAATTATCTCTCGCTTCTTGATCAACCCGGTATCCGCCTATGCGTTCTAGAGCTACCAGACGGGTTATGGTGTTATATGGTTCATTTAGAACTACTACTCTGCCTTGGACAGCACCTATTTTTGGATCAATAAATACACGCGTAAGCTTTTCAACGATATCTTTTTGCGGGTAATAATCGGCATCAAAACATAAGGTTATTTCACCAGTGGATTTAGTAAAACCATCATTCATTGCTGAGGCCTTCACTTTGCTGCTATTTCGGTGAATAACATTAATGAAAGGATAGTCTCTTTTGTAATCCTCGGCTATTGTACCTGTATTATCTGTGGAGGCATCATCTATGACTATTATTTGCAGTTTATTTTTTGGATAAGTTAATTCAGTCATTCGTTGAAGCAGGCGACCGATGACTTTCTCTTCATTTTTGGCTGGAATTAAAACCGTGACTGAAGGCTCGAACCAAGCTTGAGATAAAATATTCACGGGTTTTTTCGAAGCTTTGAGAACTGTTAAAGAGAAAATGAAGTGTCTCACTATGTAGGCTATCATAAGAATAATCGTAAATGTGAACAAAATTTCTAAAACTTCAATTATCAATTTGAAGCTTCCT
>JAXDAO010000186.1:0-11789 GCA_034679745.1 Bathyarchaeia archaeon | reverse complement strand
GATCTGCCTGATGTTTCAAAAAGAGTCGAGTCTTCTCTTAATTGGCTGAAAGAAAGAGTATTGAAGCGACAAAGGTTTATGATTGCCGCTCAAGCTTTGACAGGAGCAGCGTCAGTGTATCTTTTTTTTGCTTTAGCTACTGCTATGTTGAGCGTTCCAGAGTGGGTAACTCTAGCTAACTTTATCCTACTCTTCACTGTCCTGATAACAGGTATAACATCATTTATTTTTGTAAAAAGAAATGTATGGCATAAATTTGAAGCACGTGCTAAGTCTTTGCCGTCGCGACTTTAGACATACCATGGCTTGTCTTGTCCCAATAGAATGGGTTTCTTATTAGTTGAATAAAACCTCTCCAACTGGCAATGCTTACAAGTACCCAGTAGAAAGGCATAGCTAAAGCGTATGGTATATAGCGATAGTTTTTAAGTTTTACACAGGCGATTACATAAATTGATAAATAAGAAAGGTTGCCAACAAACAAGTTAAAAAGGCATAGAGGCTGCAGATAGCTCGGTGTTAGCCAGGCAAGAGACATAGGTAAAAATAGCGTCAACGCCAGCAGAGACCATAATATTGGGTTTATGAGGGGTACTGCGATGCTGGTTCCAAATGTTAATTGCAATTTAAGGAATTTACTCAGACCTAAATCCTTTAGAAGTTTTCTAGGGTAGCGCATATGTACTAGGTATGTTTGAAGATGCCCCTTAAACCAACGCGACCTCTGAATGACCCAGCTTTTAACTGTTAGTGTGGCTTCTTCATAAGTGTAAGTATCAATCATTTCAGTTTTTAGTTTTCGTCTAGCTAGTCGTATGCCTATGTCGGCATCTTCTGTGACGTTATATGGGTCCCATCGACCCAACTCATCTAGGTTTTTCTTTCTAAAATGATTACTCGTCCCACCCAGAGGAATTGGTGATTCTATCCAATCTAAACCCTGTAAGTAGAATTCATACCAGTTTGCATACTCTATCGAAAACCATTTGGTGAGAGTGTTCTCGTTGGCATTATAGAAATTAAGCTTTGATTGCAGACACACGACGTCTTCTTTTGAACGCATGAAGATAATCGCGGACTTTCTAAGTTGATCAAGGTCCGGTTTGTCTTCTGCATCATAAATGACGCATAGCTCGCCTTTTGCACGTAGTAAACCGTAATTGCATGCCCGGGGCTTAGTGGTTACTTTTGCAGCAGGAATAATTATAGGATCGAAAAGTTTTAAAAATTCAGTGTATTCATTGCTCGGAATCTCTTCAATAATTTTTTTAGGAGAACCAAACAAGCCTAGAAGTTTGGCTTCATTGATTGTTTCCTCGTCTTTTTCTTCCATCAGTATTTTAATATCGAGCTTATTCCTTGGATAGTTGAGTCGGTACATGTTGCGCATATTTTGCGCAAGCACTTTAGCTTCGTGAAAAACTGGGATTAATATGGTGTAGATTGGTAGTTCTTCATCTCTGGTCAATAGGATTTCGTCGTTTTTGATGCGTGTTGGTTCTCGGGTGCCTCTGAAGCCCAAGATGGAAATGTAGATTTTTATGGGGTTAACTATGAAATAGCCTACGCTGATTAAAGCAAAAAGCACGACCATTGTAGCAACTGAATTTATAATCATTGAAGCTGCTATGGCTGCAATTGATGCAATAACAAAATATTTCTGATTTGTGTAAAGCACGCGATAAGCAGATTGATCAGGAGTGCGGTTGTATAGGTCAAGGATAGCGTTTTTCTTGTGAATTTCGCGGTAAATGTTGTCTATTGCCCAATCGATCGATTTAGAGGAAACCACTCGAAGGTTAATTTTATAGTTGCCAAATAAGTACTTAACAGCAACTAGTACTTTTCGATCCATGGGGTTATCAACAGCTAGATCCATAATAGAACCACGAAAATCCAGCGGGATAGTTTTGTATTTACTTATGATAGGATATGGGAGAACAGAAATAAGCTTACTTTTTCGCTCCTCCTTGTAGATCTCAGTGATTTCTGAATAGTCCGAAAACGGCATACCGAGTCTCGAGGCTAAATTCTTGTAGAAATCTTCAGGTAAAGAAACTTTAGCTTTCTGTAAAAAAGGAATAACATCATCCATACTAATCTGAGAGCTTTCAACAGCTGAAGTGTTTACTTTGTAGGCTCTAAGTAACTCAAGCAAGCCGTTTTTGTCAATAGGCTCTTTGGCAGAGGCATCAATTATTGTTTCACCCGCATATTGTTGACGTGTTTCAGTCATCGGACTCTTGTGTCTCTCCAACTCAAGTCTTTATTATTTACGCCTACTTAATACATAATGAAAGCCAATATTTTCTGATTAAAGCCTTACTAATCGTCGATATAGATTCGTAAAAGAATGTGAAATTTCAGTAATCAGATAAATACATGCTTGCACTATCCCTTTAACTAAAATAATTCCCGGACTTGAGAAAATCCATGAAATTTATACTTGTTGTTGGCGATGGAATGGCAGATTGTCCCATACCCGAACTAGGAAACAAAACGCCACTCCAAACAGCCAACAAACCAAACATGGATGCTATTGCAGCAAAAGGCAGAAGCGGACTTTTAAAAACAATACCAGACGAATCTACTCCAGGTTCAGACACAGCCATATGTTCAGTTTTAGGCTACGACCCACGGATCTATTGCACAGGCAGAGGACCACTAGAGGCCCCATCAAGAGGCATTAAACTAGGTCCAAATGATACAGCTTTTCGTTGTAATATAATAACTGAGGAAAAGGGAGCCATATCTGATTATTCTGCTGGACACATAACCACAGAAGAAGCAGCAGAATTAATCGCTGCAATCAAGAAAGCATATGATAAGCAGGGGAAAATTGAGTTTTATGCCGGTTTAGGCTACCGACATTTCTTGATCTTACGCAATTTTTCGAATCCAGAACAAATAAAGTGTACTCCGCCTCATGATGCTAGAGGAATCGCAGTTTCAGAGGTTCTACCAAAAGCCACGGGTAGAGGAGCAGAAAAAACTGCACAATTACTAAGAGACATGATAGATGGTTCAAGAGAAATTCTGAAATCTCACCCAGTAAATATAGCCCGAGAAATGTCAAGCAAGCTACCAGGAAACCTGATTTGGCCTTGGGGCGGCGGCAAAAAACCATCTATGCCTACAATAGAATCAAAGTACGGCATAAAATCAGCGGTCATATCCGCAGTTGACTTAGTTAAAGGAATCGGTTCTTACGCGGGTATGGAAATAATAACCGTCGAAGGAGCAACTGGTCTATATAACACTAACTCTGAAGGTAAAGCTGACGCGGCACTAGAAGCCCTCAAAACAAACGACTTGGTCTTTGTTCACATTGAAGCCCCCGATGAAGCAGGGCACGTCCGCGATTATAAGCTTAAAGTGAAGACAATAGAAGACTTGGACAAGCGGTTGCTAGGAAGAATCATGAATGGCATAAGTGAGCCTTATGCAATAGCGATATTACCTGATCATCCCACTCCCATCAAAACTGGCACACATTCACGTGAGCCAGTACCGTTTGCAATTGCTGCTCCTTATTTCAAAGCTGATGGTATTAGAACATTCGATGAGGTCTCAGCGAAAAAAGGTTCATTTAGCCTAGTTGAAAACGACTACCTTATCTCTCTTTTACTCTCTAAATAGGATATAAGTGGTTTTAAAATACTTGTGAACCGATAAAATATGTCTTAATTCAAAATAAGAAATATAGACGATACTTAGCTGATGTATCGTATTGGTTCAGGCTTTTGGATGCCTTGGGTACATATTTCCTGTTCTCCACCCCAAGACAAGAGCCATCTGTTGCCATCTTGTGATAATGGATCTCGGAACATTGTAATCTTAGATTGCTGTGCATCCTTAGCTTCTTTGTAGTTAGCCATCAAGTTTTTCAGAAGATCTTCTGACCAGTTACATACTATCGAGGCTTCATTTCCGTTTGTATTCGTGGCTACTAGATGGATAAAGTAGTCCCCTATTGGAATGTCCTTAACAGGACAAGTTTCATCTGTTTTTTGCATTATTTCAATTGTATGGACTTTGAAGCTACCGTCCTTCTCTTGAATGAATAAGTGGAAGCCGTTGCCTACGAAGTTTTTCATAAACTTCTTCATTAGAGTAAGTTTCTTCATTTGCTCTCCTCCCGACTGATTTATTACAGGTAATATATAAGGTATATTACGAAACCGATGTTGTTGTGGTTTGGTTGTGTAGATATGTTGTACACATAAGCAACGCACCTATAGGGGCAAAAGGCTTATATCTTATCTTAATTCTTACGATAAGCGGGGGATTAATATCCAAACCGAACAACAAAATATGTATGAAGAAACTCCATATGCAGAAACGCAAGAGGAAAAAATTGACAAATACGCAAGGATGGCAGTACCAACTGTTGTCGCAGTAGGACTTGGCGGAGGCGGCTGCAACGTTATTTCATGGATTAAAGAAAAAGGAATCTCTGGTGGAAAACTAGTTGCAATAAACACTGATGCTACACACTTAAAGATCACTAAAGCAGACAAAAGAATTCTAATCGGCGAAAAACTAACCCGCGGCCTTGGCAGCGGTGGTTATCCAGAAGTAGGTGAAAAAGCTCTCTACGAATCCGCAAACGAAGTCATCTATGAATTAACTAAATCAAACATCATATTCATGGTGGCGGGCTTAGGAGGCGGTACAGGTACAGGTTCAATCGTTGGCTTAGCAGACGTACTACGTAAGAAATTTGCAGGCAATCCAATGTCGCCTTTGATCGTCGGAGTAGTTACTCTTCCGTTCGAAGTTGAAACAGCAAGAATGGCAGCAGCCAAAAAAGGGCTTAGCCGTCTAAAGGCAGCATGCGACTCAGTAGTAGTCATCGACAACAACCGACTAGTTAAAGTAGCTGGAAACTTGCCATTTAGAGAAGCCTTAGGTGTAGCAAACACAACCGTCGGCAAATTCGTAAAAGGTGTCACAGAAACAATAACGACAGCCAGCTTGATCAACCTAGACTATGCAGACCTCAAAGCAATCATGACAGGTTCAGGCTTAGCATCAATAGGTATTGGCGAAGGCACTGGCGAGACAAGAGTAGAACAAGCAGTTGAGAAAGCATTGAACGGACGCCTATTAGACATTGAAGATGTCACAAAGGCACAAGGCTTACTGATCCACGTTTCAGGTGGCGAAGATCTGACACTAGGTGAAGTTAACAGGGCTGCTGAAATCATGAAACGCTCATTGCCACCCAAGGTAAAGATTATCTGGGGCGCAAGAGTTGACAAAGAATTGCAGGGCGCAGTCTCAGTTATGGCAGTAGTTACCGGCGTTGAAAGCGCGTTCTTGTCAAAGAATCAGAAACACTTTGGCCCAATTAAATTCCGTTAAGCCTCTTTGTTTCCTATCTTTTCTTTTTTATTTTAGTTTTTAGAAATTATTTTTTTACTTGAATATTATTTGCTATTTTGGTAGAGAGTTCCTTAAAAAATAAGCTACAGTCAGTATTAGCAGAATTTAGAAGGGTTAATAGATTTGTTTGATCTTTTTGGTGCCTAGCTGTGATTAAGTGACAAAACAAGAAAACAAAGTACTTAAACGCTCTATCGGTTTATGGAGTGCCATTGCCATCAATGTAGGTGCAATAATCGGTGGCGGAATCTTTGTTGTCACAGGTATCGTTGCAGGCTACGCTGGTTCTGCAATGATCATCTCAATGGTTGCAGCTGGAGCAATCGCTTTTATTACAGCAACAAGTTTCGCGAAATTAACAGCGTGGCAACCAGTGGAAGGAGGCGCTTATGAGTATGGACGCCAGTTGGTTTCGCCGTTTGCAGGTTTTTTGGCGGGTTGGATGTGGCTGGTCGCTAACACTTTCACTGGAGCGGCTGTTTCGCTTGGTTTTGCTTATTATTTGTCAGCGGCTATACCTGGTTTACCTAGCAACATCGTTGCTGCCGTGATGTGTTTAGTGTTTACTGCTTTGAATTTAGTTGGTGCAAAAGAATCAGCAGGTGTCAACAACATCTTTGTCGCCATCAAGCTTGCTGTTTTAGCTTTTTTTGTAATCTTTGGAGCTTTACACATGAGCAGCGGCAATTTTGCGCCATTTGTTCCTCTCTCAAGTGGCGTTCTGTATGGAACTTTTTTCATTTTTTTCGCTTACGGAGGTTTTGCTAGGGTTTCGGTTGTTGCTGAGGAAGTTAAAGATGCTAAACGTAATGTGCCCCGGGCGCTTTTGTTGTCGCTTGGTATTTCGATGATAGTTTATGTTCTGGTTGGGTTGGTTTCTGTTGGTTTGTTGGGTGCTGATGGCCTTGGGTCTTCGGTTTCGCCGCTGAGTGAGGCTATAGGGGTTACTGGCAACGCGTTTGCAATGAAGGTTGTGGCAGTTGGTGGATTAGTTGCTACTGCGAGCGTTTTGTTAACTGCAATTTTGGGGGTTTCTCGTATGGCCTACGCTATGGCGCGGCGTAACGATCTGCCTTCTGCGCTGGCTAGGTTGTCTGGAAAGTTTTTAACGCCGCATTATGCGATTGTTGGGACTGGCTTGTTGATGGCGGTTTTGGTGTTGTTTGTGGATTTGAATAGGGTTGTGGCGATTAGCACGTTTGCACTTGTTTTTAATTATTCAATTACTAACATCTCGGCTTTTAGGCTGAAAAATGGAGATGGAGGTAGGTTGCAGATGTTTTTGCCTTTACTTGGGTTAGTGACTTGTGTTATGCTTTTAGTGTTTATTCTTTTTGCGTCGCCTGAAGTTTGGCTAGCTGGAGTTGTGTTTTTGGCTGTAGGCACTGGTTATTTTGTGGGAAAAAATAGGTTGATAGATAGTAGAAAAGAGTTTTAGCTTAGTGTGACAATTCTTTGGATAAATTAGGGTCATGTCTGATGCCGATTAAAGCTGTCTTGTTTGATATGTTTGACACCCTCATGTTGATTGAGAAGGATCATGAGTTCTATAATCCTTCGATTACACGAATGTATAGGTACCTTAACCAGAAAGGCATTGATGTTTCTTTTGAGAAATTTAACGAGACATACATACAGGAGAGAAACCAGCTTTTTGCAAAAGCTGATATGAACCTAGAAGAACCTCACTTTAACCTGAGGGTAGCTAAAACGCTGGAAAGTTTAGGGTACAAATACGATGTTTCTAGTCCAATTGTTACGGGGGCGACAAGTGAGTTCTGTGAGGAGTTCATGAAGTATGTCCGTTTAGATGATGAGGCTGAAGCTACTTTGAAGTTGTTACATGGGAAGTACAAGTTAGGGGTAATTTCTAATTTTGCGATCCCCGAGTGTGTTCTGAAACTGCTGAATAAAGGGGGTATCGATAGGTTGTTTGATGTGATTGTGGTTTCGGGCGCGGTGAACAAGCGTAAACCTAGCCCAGATATTTTTAAGAGTACTCTTAAGATGATAGGGGTCTTAGCTGAAGAAGCTGTTTTTGTTGGTGATACGATTGATGCAGATATTGAGGGCGCGAAAGCAGTTGGTATGCGGGCGGTGCATATCGAACGTCGAACGCAGAAGGCATCAGAGAGGTTTAGTTCTGATCATACAATTAAGAGTCTACGGGAGCTGCCAAAGGCCATTGAGTGTTGGTAGCTTATCGACCCAATTGAATGTTTCTTTTGCCGGCATTGTTGTTTACTTTTTTTATTAGTTCATGGTAAATTTGCAGGTATTCTATACCTTCTTCAGTAATGCCATAACCTTCCTTCCCGTCAATATTAGATTGAACAATTAAACCATTGTGAAGCATAAGAGGAAGATATTTGCGGAGTTGTGTATAGCTCAAGTTTGCTCGATACATAATGTGTGTTGGTTTAAGGGGTTTTTCTTTTATATGTTCAAGTATACTTGCGGTTATGCTAAGTTGGTCTCGTCTCCTTTCTTTTTCTTTAAACACTCGTTGGGACACCGAAACTAGAGTCTTATTGTTAAACATTGTCTTATAAAATTTGTACAGAATTTGATACTGAATGTGAATATATTATATAAATTGACTAGAAATTAACATATTCTTTTCACTTACAACACAGAAAAGCTTTTACCGATAAAGCGAAAAAGAAGATGATGAGTAATATGTTAATCGGGTTAATTTCTGATTCACATGACAATTTGCCCCTTGCACAAAGTAGGGTTGGTTTTTCATGCAGGCGACTATGTTGCGCCTTTTGTGATTTCCAAGTTCAAGAAGCTAAATTGCAGGTTGATTGGAGTATTCGGTAATAACGACGGCGATCACGAACTTTTAAAGAAACATTTTGAAGGCACTACAAACTGTGAGGCGCATGATTTTTTCACTCAATTTGTTGTGGACGGCTACAGGATTGCCTGCTTTATGGTGACGAATTAGAGTTGCTTGAAGCCATAATTGATGGCGGATACTTTAACGCAGTCATACACGGGCATTCGCATAATTACAGTGTGAAACGAAAGGGCAAAACTTTAGCAGCTAATCCGGGAGAACTCTGCGTGTACTTAGCTGGGAAACCAAGCATCGCCATTCTTGATACTGTAGAAGATGAGGCGAAAATTATCGATCTGGAAAAAATTTTTCTATGATTCGAATATCAATATCGATCTTGGGTAACTATTGTTTTTCCCAGGTTTCAATTAGGGCTGCAACTGCTTTTGCTTTTGCTGAAGCCTCATTAAACCGGTACATGTGTACTCGGCCGTAAACGTGTTCGTGGAGAATTTCTTCTTGTTCTAAGAGTTTGAGATGTTTTGCTGTGGCGGCGTAGTTCATTTTGATTCGGCGTGCAACGTCTGAGACATTGAGTGAGCCAAGGGTGTAGATTAGTTTTAGTATTTTCATTCTTGTAGAGGATGAGAAAACTTCTTCGAGCTCCAATTATTCTCTTCTCCGCTGGGATTCTAGACTTGCGCTTAATTGTTTTTCGAGTTCTGATGCTGGAACACTTGGCAATGAAACTCGTGTTGTCCTTCCTTTTATTTGGGCTACTGCAACTTCAGTTTTCAGGACGCCCAGCGACGAGAGGTATTGTGTGTAGTTCCAGATTTGGGTGTGGCTGTTTGGTGTCTCGTTGAATTCTTCGCATATTATGGCATAGGCTTTTTCTAGTTCTGTAAGAGGTGCGTATACTTCTTCGTTTTCTTTGAAGTAGCGTGCTACTGCGAGCAGAAACAATCGTTCATGATATCCAAGAGACTCAAGTTCGCTCCGTTTTAAGCTTGGGACGATACTTGAGACGGCTAATCGGACGCATTCAGGTTCGACTGAACCATGCTCTTCTGCGTCTGCGTATTTGCCTGCACGCCATAGTAACTCAATACCGAATCTGGCGTTTCCGGTTTCAGAAAAAGCTAATTCTGCAACTAGATCCACAACATCTTCGGGCACTGCGCCTAATTCGAAGGCTAATTTGACGCGGTCTGATAGAATGTCGATCAGTTGTGGTTTTCCGTAGCGTTCTAGACTGATGATGCTGCGTTGTAATGTGCTTCTGGCACTGTCGTCTAACTGTCGAATTGCTTCGAGGTCACGCATGATGAATATGAATGATAGTCGTTGTGGTTTTCCTTGACGCATTTCCTGCAGGCGTGTGAGTTTGTAGACTGCGTCTGAGCCTTCTTTTTCGATGAGGCTGTCGAATTCGTCAAGTGTTACTATCATGAAAGCTTCTTCTTCGTCGAGGACTTGTGTTAGTGTTACTAGTATTTCTTCAGCGCTGTATCCTCGTGCGGGATAGTTGGGTCGAAAAACGGTGACCGCGCGGTGTAGAATTGGTTGGAGGCTTCCTCTGAATTCACGGCAGTTTACGTGTACGTAGCGGAATTTCATGCCGCGTTTGTTGGTTTCTGAAGTGATGTTTGCGCCGAAGTGTTGTGCGAGTGCGGTTTTCCCTGTGCCGACATCTCCGGTTAAGATTATTCGTTGTGCCATTCGTTCTGGGCATCGTAGAATGAAACTGAAAAATTCCATAAGTAGGCGTTGTTCTTTTTCTCTGTGGGGCATTTTTTGTGGAATGTAGTTTATGTCAAGTTTTGATTCATCTTTGAATACACTTTGATAGGAAACCACATCAACTGCCTCAATCGGTAAATACTTTTTTTAGGGACAATATTAATTCTTAGAACAAAAGCCTAATAAATGCATTCTGTAATCCATATTTCCGACACTACATGATACCAAAATACTTCTTCTTCACAAAAGGAGTCGGTAAACACAAAGAACAACTCCAGTCATTTGAATTAGCACTTCGAGATGCAGGCATACAAATGTGTAACTTGGTAAGCGTGTCAAGCATCGTTCCGCCTGGATGTGAACAGGTGACACGTGAGAAGGGCCTCAAAATGGTACAGCCTGGCGAAATCACTTTTGTTGTCATCGCTCGCAACGCAACCAACGAACCTCATCGCTTGGTGGCGTCTTCAATTGGAGTTGCTATTCCTTCTGGCAAAAAACAATACGGCTACCTCAGCGAACACCACTCATTCGGACAGACTGATGAAACCGCAGGCGACTACGCGGAAGATCTCGCAGCAACAATGCTTGCTACAACCATGGGCATTCAATTTGATCCTCAAACTGCTTGGGATGAACGCAAACAACTCTTCAAAACTACGGGTCTGATTATAAAGACAGCAAACATAACCCAATCTGCATCTGGCGATAAAAATGGTCTTTGGACTACAACTGTAGCTGCAGCTGTTTTTGTGCCTGAAGAAAACGGCAAAAAATAGTAAAGAATAATTAGAGCAAGTTTTTTAGGCCTTGCTTATTTCTTCAGTTTTTGTTTCTTGGTTTTCTGTGAAAAAAGACTCCAACTTATAGTTACCTGCTTTCTTGATTACCAAAGCGCAGTCCTTGGGATCTAAAGCCTTGAACTCCAGCCCCATTGTTGATAAGAGTCTTTGTACGTCTTTAGCTAGGCTTGGAGCAACTAGTACTGCTCTGATTTGCCGGTTCGTTTTGGCTTTTATGGGTTCAATGTATTTTGCTAGCTGTAGCACGTTTTCTTTGGTTGCGGCTTTGCGTTTGACTTCAATGATGACGAGTTTTCCGTCTTTGTCTTGACCATAGACATCTACGAATCCTGGTTCTACGTGTTTTTCCCAGCTGATGGGTTTGAATCCTTCTTCGAACAGGTCTGGTTTAAGCAGTATTGCTCGGTGCATGTCATCTTCGCTTGCGTGTAGCAGAAACTCACCTGAATCAGAGAGGTTGAGTGCTGAAACCATGAGGATTTTGTCGAAGGTTACTTTGACATTTTCTCGGGGTTTTTGTCTTATGCCGTGGACGTCGAGTTTTTGGTCTTTGATTTCTACGTGGAATACTGCACCTGAAGGTTGCCAATTGACGGGTTCGTAGCCTGTTGGTCGATGGACCAGCAGAGAGCCGTCTGATTTGATGATTAGTAGTCGTTCGCCGTTTTCTAGTGTGGAGTTTGCTCTCCCAGAGTAGTGTACGTGACAGTTACCTGCGATTACGAGTGTTCTTCTTTGTGCGAATGATTTCTCAATTAGTACAGATGCTTCGATTAGTGTTGGTTCAGTTAATACTGATAATTTGTTGTTGAGGTGTTGCAAATTGTTGTCAGCCAAGGTATTTTAGGTGGAGCTTGGGTACATAAGATTTCTTGAAGGAACCAAACCTATGGCTTGGAGAAGCAAGCGTAAAGTAATGCATGCCTACGATGTTACGGCGGATATCTATGATGAACGGTACAGTTCAGAGCAGCACCGCAAATACTGCAAAGTACTCGAATCTGTGAATTTTCTTAAGTTGACAATTTTGGATGTTGGGTGCGGTTCAGGTATGTTCTTGTCAGAAGTAG
>JAXDAO010000185.1:0-4763 GCA_034679745.1 Bathyarchaeia archaeon | reverse complement strand
ATGTTTTTATAATTGATTTTTGAAGCGGATTTCAGAATAAGTCCCTTGTCTTTAATGGTGTTGTTTTGAATGGTAGGGTTGCCGCTTAAAATCACAACACTGGCTTTAGTGCATCCTGAGATGATGTTGTTTGAGATAAACGCGTTACCTGAAACTTCTATTCCATAAAACGTATAGAAGGGTCCAATTGTTCGTAGTCCATATGATACAGGATCTGGACCCGCTGGCGTCACCAAACCAGTGATGTAATTGTTGGACACTGTCGCCTCACCAGACAGGCGTATAATGGGTATTTCTTGAGCCACCTCTCCATTTGGTGAGTAACTTATGTGGTTATTCAAAATTATCGGTGCACTATCAACTGAATTTATTACACCATGAATACTGTTAGAAGAAATTACTGGATTACCTCCAGTGATGTGAAGCCCCTCAATGGTGTTCTCTGAAACCTGAGGTGCACCATTTAAGTTAACGCTTTCAATAAAATTTTTGGAAATTACCGGCGACCCACCTGTAACATCAACCGAACCTATCTCGGAGCTAGCTACCTTTGGAGAAGACCCTTCTATCGTAACACCTCCAGTTATTAACGTAGTACCCTGATAGGCTGAGGTGAAATTGGATTTTTCAATTATACACCCTGAACCGCTTTGTTCATTCCAGCCACTGCTTACTGAGGTGAAAACGATATGTCCGACATTAAAAACTATCCGTTCAGCTTCGGTGCCTCTAGCTGTTAGGGTGCCGTTGATTTGTATGTAGTAAGTGTTAAGGTTTACAGTCGTTCCAGCCTCAATTGTCAATGTTACTCCTTGATTCACGGCAACGGGTCCCCTAAGCTCATACGGACCACCTGCTTTTGTCCAAGTGGTATCTGAATTTATTATACCAATAACCTCAGAGGAAGCTTCTACGGTGCCAAACTGCGAACAACCAACAAAAGTCAACCCGCAAACCATAACAGCCATAAAGAATAAACCTAGGAGTGGCTTTCGCATTGCATCCCCACATTACTAATGATGCTGCCGTGCTCTTATGTTTTGTTCTGGTTTTTGTTTCGCAGTTGCTTTTTCAGGTTATTTTCTTTTGATTAGGTAGATTAAAAAGCCTAAGCCTGCGCCTAGCACTACTGCCACGATAGCAACGCCCACGATGGTTGCGGCGAGATCCGTTTGCCCAGGTTCTTGGCTGGGAGTCGGTGTTGTTTCAGGTGGTGAGGTAGCCGTGGAGGTTGGTATTGGAGCGTTGGGGTCAGGCATTGCCACAGGATTTGGCGCGGTCAAAAATGGCGTATAGTTAACTTTGCCCAAGATGAAATCGTCGTCGTAATCGTAGATTTTCTCGTCGATCACCGCTGTATCAGTGGTTCCCCACCAGTTATAGGTAGCATTGAAGTTTGTTGTACGCCAACTGTAAATGCTATAATTTGAAATATCTTCCAGATTATTATAGGTAAAAGTCACCACTGTTCCTGAACCTACCGAAATCCCTCTATAACAAGAAGTAATAGTGTTGTTCTCAATTCTTGGGTTTGAAGAAGAGGTTAAAGAAATCATATCTATGCCAATATGACCATCGCTAATTAGATTTCTTTGAATGATTGGGCTTCCAGCACCAACGGAAATACACGCGTCGTCAAAACCACCATACATTATGTTATCGGTGATAATGGCAGTGCCACTCGAGGACGACCCATAGTTAATAGTGATCCCCTCTGAGATATAACGGCTGCCACCGCTAAACGTGGCATACTTGACTCCTGTAATGGCATTGCCAGAAATTATGGGTGAACCCCCAGTAATGCCGATGGAAATGTTCATGTTGTTGTTTAGTATCGCGGGCGACCCGCCATCGATGTATATTGCACCACCCGTAGTAAAAAGCCCACTGATAACGGCATATTGAATTATACTGCCAGATTGAGTTTCCTGATTCCATCCATTGCTGTATTGTGTAAAAGTAATTTGTCCACCATTGAAGTAAATTTTGTCGTTGCTGCTGCCTCTTGCAGTTAATGTGCCGTTGACCATTATATAGTAGCTGTTAAGATTTACAGTAACGCCTGGTTGTATGGTTAAGATAACTCCGTTATTTACAAGGACGTTTCCAGTGAGGTTATAGGGGCTATTAGCCTTAGTCCAAATCGTGTTCGTGCTAACAATGCCACTGACTGCAACATAGGCTTGAACAGTATCAACATGAACATTATACATGAACACTAAACTAAACAAGATAAACATTGTTAGTATATAACACGTGGATGTTCTCAAGATTACACCTAAATACAAGGGGGCTGTTGAAAAATTTAAAGATTCCTAGTTAAACTATAAAACCTTAATAAATGGTATGCTTAATAAAAAGCCTTTTTCTAAAACGCTTTCATAACTATGCTTTTATCAGAATGTCTTTTTTAAAAAGTATTTTATAACCGCAAAATTGTTTAAATTGCAAAATATCGTTTGCTTAGTTGATGGTCAAAAATGTCGGCGAATAAAATAAAAGAAAAACCTGAAACAACAACTGAAAACAATGGACAAACAAATACGTGGGAGGTGAAAGCATGACAAAAGACGAATGGTATGATAATTTAGAGGTTATCAATCAGTTAACACTAGACAACTTGGTACGGGTAAAAGCACCGAACGGGAAATATCTTAACATAAACGCAATGAACGGTATGACTTCTGAGGATGACCCAATTTTATGGCTCGGCGGATCGCTGGGGACAGATAACGACGTATTTGTTTGTGGCTCAATAACAAGTACAACTGATTTTGCTTCGGGCAAGCAGTCAGGTGGAGGTGCTCTACTAATTAGCCACGGCTGGCTTGGAAGTGGCACTCAAGCAAACCCTATAGCGTTGTCTCCACCATTGCTTAAATTGACAACTTCAGAGACGCAAATTAAAAGGGGTCCTACTTTACCAAGTGCAAACGATATGACCGATCAAGCCGGACAAATTTTTTACCGCACCAGCAATAACATCCTGTACATTTGGACTGGTAGCAGTTGGGTTCCTTATGAGAGCAACTCTTCAGGCTATTATGACACGCTGTTCCTATTTAAGAACGATTGCTATAATCCTGCGAACTTGGATTTGGGCGATTTGATTGCTCATGGGTACGTTCACGTAAACGATTTAAGTCCGATTCTGGAGCAGGACTGGATTGACGTTCATGCTAAGCTGAGGATCAACGGTGACTTGCAGTTGGTTGATGGTAAAGTGGCTTCTTCGCTTAATCCAGTAACTGCGGGATTGGCTTTAGGAAGCCCAACTGAACCCTGGGATGGAGTAGTTGCGCTTAATGGCTATTTTGATGCACTTTACTTCTCCAAGCTGGACCCCGACGTTAAACTTTACCGCGGTGCCCAGAATGTGCTTAAAACAGATGATAGTTTCTATTTTGGCACTAGTCTCGCTGATGGGTATTTAAATTCTCAATGTTCTGGTCCACTACGATTTAAACATACATCTGGACAAACAATGTATATAAGACCTGATGAAAACGGAACCATAGTCTTCTTTGAAAACCCGCCAGCGGGTCCGCAAAGCATCTACATTAAGACACTTGCCGCTAATGCTGGCGCTACTTTACGAAATTCAAGTTCTTTGGCATTTGTTGGTAAATACTGGACGGGAAGCGCTACAGCAGATAGCTACGCATCAATCGTTCATGCAATGCTTTCAACTTCGCCAACAAGCGAGATACTGTTTCAGATAAACGGAACAAGGCTTGGCTCTCTAGATAATAGTGGGTATCTGTGGCTTGGGTCAACCAAAGACACTAACCTTTATCGTGGTAGTGCTGGTGTTCTCCAGACTGATGCCTGCGTAAAAATAAACCATACAGGCGCAAACGTTACTTTCTACGATATCAACCTGTATAGGCAGACTTCTCCATCTGTCGCTTTGGAGTTAAGCAGCAGCATGATTATTGATGGAAGTTTGCAGGTTGGCTCAGGCTTATCCGTAACAGGCGTTATAGGCGCTACTGGTAACATTACTGCTAATGGCTCTGTTACTGCCTCAAGCATTACTTGTCCAGGTCTGATACATGGAGGCGGATACAGTGGCAACGCTTTCAAAATTGGCGACGACTGCTACTTAGTTGACATTAATCAGGCAGACACTATAGGAGTGCAAGGTGCATATAATTCAAACATCGGCGGTTTGCGTTTAGGAAATTCAACGTGGACGCAATTTAAAAACTCTGGTGCGATACTTTACTTCCAAACATACACAACAACCGGCGGTATATTACCATCAACGGGCGGCTATTACACGCTTGGCTCTTCCTCTAATGATTGGAGCTATGTTTACGCCAACTACCTGCGGTACGATGTGAACTGTGTGGAGTACGACGCATTAGACGACTTGGCTTTAGTAAAAAGTCACAAAAGCAAGAAAATAATCGATAAGCAGTCAGGTGAAGAAATAACTGTAATTGATATGAAAGAATCATTTCCCTTCTTGCTTGCTGATGATAATCACATTGCCCATGAGAAACTTCAAGGCTACATGCTTGGCTGTGTGAAAGCGCTTGTGCTGCGCGTGGAAGCATTAGAAAATCAACTTAAGCAAAACCAGACAGTAGCTTAACAAAAAACGTAAGAAGGGGTAACTTGAAGTTGACTACAGCTCAAGCGGTTCCTGAAGCTTCACCAGTCCTGCAGCAGATTGCAATGTTGAACCTGCGTATCAACGACATGATGACCCAGCTTAACACTGTCATGAAAATGATGTTGGAGGAGAACGCCTCCCT
>JAXDAO010000184.1:0-4732 GCA_034679745.1 Bathyarchaeia archaeon | reverse complement strand
GGATGCGGCGATATGGAAACCCCCATAACCCTTGACTGCGAGTATATTACCCTCTGAAAGTAACTTACCAGCTAGCCGCACGGGATCATCTGTTTGAACTGGTTCGCCTTTTTTAGTTGTCAAATACACTTTGGGTCCGCAAGAGGGGCATGCCACCGTCTGAGCATGAAATCGCCTGTTTGCTGGATCGGAGTATTCTTTTTGGCAGAAACCATATAGCGGGAACTCGCGCATGGTTGTGTTCTCTCGGTCGTAGGGCAAGCGTTCGATTATGGTAAATCGAGGTCCGCAGTCTGTGCAGGTTATGAAGAAGTAGTCGAATCGAGGGTTCTTCGGATCTCGCAGTTCGCTTAGGCATTGGCTGCATATGGCTATGTCTGGTGGAATTATGGAGCCAGAAAGTTCAGCGTCTTGAGAACTTTGAAAAATTGTGAAGTTACTGTATTCATTCTTGCCTGAGAGGTCGACTTTTTTGATTTGGTCTATTTGAGCTAGCGGTGGCCTCTCAGGAAACAGATCGGTCATGAAATGCTCAATGTTCTGGGCGGTACCTTCCAAGAGTATTTCGACTCCGGCGTCGCCCATGTTTCGGACATATCCCGTCAGCCTATTGCGCTCTGCGATGCGGTAAATGAATGGGCGAAAACCGACGCCTTGAACAATTCCCGAAACTGTGAGCTTAACGCGCAATTCTTGAGCCTTCGTTATTTGAGAAAACACCAATTTCTCTTATA
Source organism: Bathyarchaeia archaeon (assembly GCA_034679745.1). GTDB lineage: Archaea > Thermoproteota > Bathyarchaeia > Bathyarchaeales > Bathycorpusculaceae > Bathycorpusculum. Next base: position 3,998 of record JAXDAO010000184.1, on the reverse strand, counting down.
CATTTCCCAAAATACAGCGTGGCAAAGGTGTTAAATACTTCTAGCATTCTACGGTTTGGTTGGAGAAAACAGGAATATGGGCATCTTAGAGGATGTATTTGGTTTTATCGCGTCGGGCAACTTTGGCGGTGTGCCAACGATTGTTTGGATGTTATTGCCCCTTATTATCGGGGTTATTGTGGGTTATTTTCTGCATAAATTCCTTAAAATCGCAGTAATAGTCGGGGTAATTGTGGCTATAGCGTCGTATCTTGGCTATTTGAGTTTAAGCACCAGTTCCATGGCTAGTTTGATTGAGCAGTATGGACCTGTCGTTGTACATTACGGCACACTGTTGATTGGGATTCTGCCATTGGGAATCGGATTCATCATAGGTTTCGCAGTTGGATTCCTGATTTCAAAATAAATCTAACCTTTCTTTTTTGGGTATACTAGAATTTTAGTTCACTATTACTGGGAAAGTTAACTTAAGAAACAACATTCGGCACAATAAACGTAAATTTTTCGAATTAGGTTGAGGTAACTTTTAGTTTAGTTATCCTACAACAGTTGATTTAAGGTCAAAAGTATGGGGTTATGGGATCAGTTCCAGCGGCCAACAGGACATAGAGGTAAAATTATCGCGACAATGATGAATCGGGAACACAAAGAACTCACAACGTGGGGGCTGACACACATAACAATACAGCCAAACTATGTTGTTCTAGATGTGGGCTGTGGCGGCGGAAAAACCATAAACCGCTTAACCCAAATGACGCCGCAGGGAGAAGTCTACGGCATTGACCACTCAGCAGACATGGTAGAATACGCCAAAAAATTCAACAAGAAATTCGTCAAGGAAAGCAAAGTTGAAATCCATGAAGCCTCAGTAGACAAAACAAAATTTCCAAACCGCACCTTCGACTTGGTGACAGCTGTAGAAACCTACTATTTCTGGTCTGACTTGCCCGTTGCCTTCAAAGAAATAAATCGAATACTAAAGCCAAGAGGGAGACTTTTGATGGTAAATGAAATGATTAAAGATGGTTTTTACGATGTGGAGAATGCTTCGTTGATAGAAAGGGTGAGTGTTAAGCTTTTTTCGCTTGATAAAATCAGAAGCCTGCTAGAGGCGGCTGGGTTTAGTGTTGAGGTTCATAGAAAAGAGAATTCACCGTGGAATGCCCTTGTCGCTGAGAAACGACACTCTAAGTTTGTTCTTTAAGTGCGCGTTTTAGCACTTTGCCTGCTGGGCTTAAGGGCAATTCTTTGCGGATTTCTAGTTGGTGGATTGCTTTGTAGGCTGCGACTTTATCGTTAACAAAAGTCTTCAACTCTTCTGCTGAAGCAACCACGCCTTCTTTTAACACTACAAATGCCATTGGCACCTCATTACCCGAACCGTCAAGTCTGCCAGTGACTGCGCATAACTTCACAGCCTGATGCTCGTATAGGGTATCTTCGAGTTCTCGGGGGTAGATGCTGTAGCCGTTGTGTTTAATGAGGTCTTTTTTGCGGTCAACTATGGAGAAGTAGCCGTCTGCGTCCATTCGTGCGATGTCGCCTGTTAGCAGCCACCCGTCGTGGAGTACGAGAGCGGTTTCTTTGGGGTTTTGCCAGTAGCCTTTCATGACCTGTGGACCCTTCACAGCTAACTCGCCTACTTCGCCTACACCGAGCGGTCTGTCCCCAGTTTCTGCATCGACTATACAGGCTTCGGTATCAGGTAGAGGCAATCCAATAGAACCCATCCTCAACGGAATTGACTTGTCAACAGGTGTGCAGTGAGTAACTGGCGATGCTTCAGTTAAACCGTAACCTTCTGCTAGGAAACCACTCGTAACTTCCATGAACCGCTTCTGGATCTGTGGTGGCAGTGAAGAAGCGCCTGAAATGCAAACTCTAATCGAGGTTAAGTCATACTTGGTGAGGTCGGGGTTAGTTAGTAGCGTGGAGTACATAGTGGGTACGCCGCAGAAAACCGTTACTCTATTTTTTTGGATGAGTTCTAAGGCTTTGGTGGATTCAAATTTGGGCAGTAACACCATTTTTGCGGCTAAATTTATGGGGACGGTCATGCTGGTGGTCATGCCGTAGATGTGGAAGAGCGGAAGCGCTGTTAGGAATGTATCTTGAGCAGTTCCCTTTATCATGGCTGCGAATGCAAGCGCGTTTGAGACGAGGTTGCTGTGGGTTAGCATTGCGCCTTTGGCTGTGCCTGTGGTTCCTCCTGTGTACTGAAGCGCCGCCAAATCCTCTTCAGGGTTGTAGACGATGTTTGGGTGGTCGGGTGAGGACCCTTCCAAAAGCTGTGGAAAGCTATACTCACCTAATTTTGTGACTATAACTTGTTTAAGCATGGTTTTTTCTCTAACATTATCTACAATGGGGTAGAGCGTGTCGAGAGTTACGATGATTTGGGTGCCTGAATCAAGCAGCTGATACTCAACTTCGCGTTCTCGATGAAGAGGGCTAATTGCTGTGACTACTCCACCGGCCTTGAGAGTTCCAAAGTAAGCGATTATGAATTGGGGTATGTTGGGCAAGAAAATTGCCACTCGGTCGCCTTTTTTTAATCCTAATTTCATAAGAGCATTAGCAAACTGGTTGGAAGTGTATTCCAGTTGTGTGTAAGTGATTTCTTGTTCGCCATAAACTAGCGCGACTTTCTTTGGATAGTTCTGTGCCGCCGCCTCAAGAAGGCCATGTAGCGGTAATGTTGGGTACTTAATTGTTTTAGGTACATTCTTTGGCCAATGCTTAAGCCATGGTTTAGCTTCATCACTCAAAGGCAAACACAGACTATCTACTCACTAACATCTTCAGGGTTCTCTGGTTCTATTATGACAGCAGTTCCAGTCGCTGAGAACAACACAATGTTTGATTGCCCTATGCTTGAAGTCTCCACATCCAACCCGATGATGGCGTTTGCCCCCAGCGCAATAGCTCGGGCTTTAGCTCTGTCGATGGCTTCCCAACGTGCCTTCTCCATCTCAGAAGAGAAAGCTGTAACTTCACCGCCGATCATAGATTCTAGTCCTCCCACGAATTGGCCGAAAATACCTCGGGTACGTGGTGTTAAGCCTGTTACGACGCCGAAGATTTTCTTGATTTTGTAACCTGGAACTGTTGGGGTTGTTACAAGTAGGAACTGTGAAGTTGGTGATAATTGGGCGCCGCATTTTGTGCAGAACCCTGCGCTTTCAAGATTTGGGCTTCCACATTTGGGGCAATTCAATGTAAACACCGTTCTGTGTATGGAGTGTGTTGCTTAAAAAATGTTTTATACAAAGGGTAATTAGCTCCAGACAATTATGGGAGCGTTATTTGTAGCAAAATGTTAAGTGCCTAAACCATAAAATTGTTCACGCGTGAGAGAATGGTTTACTGGAAGTCCAATCTCAAAGCTGATGCAACCGAGTGGCTCCTAGAAGGAGATAACCCATCAGTCAGGTACTTCACCCTAACCGAACTATTAGATAAGCCACTGACTAACACAGAAGTAAAAGAAGCAAAAAAAGCAATCATGACTAACGGTGCCGTACCGAAAATCTTAGCAAAACAAACAAAAGAAGGCTACTGGGAAACACTCACATCATTCTACACTGCCAAATACAAAGGAACATCTTGGCAACTAATTATTCTGGCAGAATTGGGCGCAGACCCCACCGATGAGCGTGTCAGAAGGGCTTGCGAATTCATTCTTGAAAATTCTCAGCATCATGAAAGCAAGGGGTTCTCAATGGCAAGAGCTGAAAAAACAGGTGGAGGTAGACAAAGCGGAGTCATACCCTGCTTGACAGGAAACATGGTCTTTAGCCTCATTCGACTGGGTTACCTTGAAGATCCCAGAGTTCAAGCAGGAGTAAACTGGATTACAACCTATCAGCGATTTGACGATGGTGAGGGGGCGCCAAAGGGTTGGCCATACGACAAGTATGTAATGTGCTTTGGGAAACATAGCTGTCATATGGGAGCCGCAAAAGCCCTAAAAGCACTAGCAGAGATCCCAGCAGATA
>JAXDAO010000183.1:0-5843 GCA_034679745.1 Bathyarchaeia archaeon | reverse complement strand
AGGACAAATCCCCCGGTCCACTTCAACATGCTTTGCCGTGATTCCCGGTCCTTTTACGTCATTACTTAATAGAAAATCTATAACCACAGGCACGGCAAAGAAATCGCTGTATCTTCTCTTCACCAGTATACCTTAAACCGGCTTTGTAGTTTTTTTGACTACCGCAAATCGGGCAGGTTACAGAAACTCTTGCTATTTCACCGCTGAGTATATGTTGCGATAATATCTTGCCGCAGTGTGGGCAATTTACAATTTTGTATTCCATTATTGTGTCATCTCGGTAGGCCAAAACTCGGCCTCATAAGCGAAAAAAAGGGAAGTTAGGGAGAATGGAGTCTTCGCCATCAAGAAGGTAAATATAGATTAAGGTTTACGCTAATTACACAAAGGTGGAATATTGTTCAAAACAGTAGGTTTAGTGGCCCGCTATGACCAAAAACCGGCGCTAAAGCTTACAGAGGAGCTTGACAGGTATCTAACAAAGAGAGGGTTGAAAGTCTGCATAGAAGATACCCTTTCGGGAATTGTCACAAGTAATGAACCTTTTGTTCCACTCTCCGAAATGAAAACTGATTTTGTTATCACAATCGGCGGAGACGGCACAATACTTCGGGCTGCCATCAATTTACCTAAACCTGAACCCCCAATCCTGGCAATAAACATGGGAGTAAGAGGTTTCTTAACAGAAGTAGAACCACAAGATGCCTTCGAAGCAGTCGAAGACATCCTTAAGGGCGATTTTAGAATCGAGAAATCCACCAAAATGGCAGTATCTGCTGGAAAAGAAAAACTACCAGATGCCCTAAATGACGTCGTTATTTCTACAGGTGAGCCGTCAAAGATTTTATACGCAGAAATATGCAAGAACGGTAAACCAATTCTCAAATGCCAAGCAGACGGGCTAATCATCGGCACACAAACAGGCTCAACTGGCTACTCCCTCTCAGCTGGAGGCCCAGTGTTGGATCAAGAAGTGGACGCATTTGTCTTAACGCCGATTTGCTCGTTAACAGTGTTTCATTCACTAGTGTTTCCAGCGGATTCAACTCTAACGTTCAAAGTTCTTAAGCCTGAACAAATGCTTGTAATGATTGACGGCAACTATCGCAAACAAGTAAACACTGAGGAGCTAATTGTTACTGTTACCAAATCGAAGAATGTAACCTCATTCATACGTTTTGAAACCAGTTTCTATGATAGGCTACGTAACAGGCTGCTTTTCAAGGGAACAGAATGAAAGATCAACCTAAAGGGCGATGCAAAAGGGTAATCGTTTTAGATACATCTGCTTTTTTGGCTGGTTTTGATCCTTTTTCACAAGGTGACGAACAGGTTACTGTACCCAAAGTTGAGGAAGAAATCCTGAGAAACTACATGATTAAGATGAGGTTTCAGACGGCTCTTGAAAGCGAAAAAGTGAAAATTATATCGCCAACGGAGGAAGCTACAGTGGCGGCCAGAGCATCGGCTAGTAAGGTTGGGGATTCATTTAAGTTGTCAGTTGCTGATCTGCAGCTTTTGGCACTTGCAGTAGAACTTAAAGCACAAGGCTTTATGCCTCAAATTGTAACCGATGATTACTCAATCCAAAACGTTGCCAGAGAGCTTGGTATAGACTTTTTTGCATTGGCGACTTTCGGTATAAAACGTCTTTTGGAATGGATTCGGTACTGTCCAGCTTGCCATCGAAAATATCCAGCTGATTATAAGCCGAAAGAGTGCCAAGTATGTGGGACAGAACTAAAAAGAAAACCAAGTAAAAACGCTAGAAAAGCATCAACAGTAAAATAAGCAATAAACCTTCAGTTCCAAAAATTGGAGCTACAACCTTCTTTGCTTTTATTATTGCTTTATCTACAAGAGATGAAATGGAATTCAACCGTTCTTCTCCTATTACCCTTACCTGTGGTACAACAAACTGTATGCACCTAGCTTTAGAATCCTCAAGATTCGCGGCTGCTGTCTCTGCAGCTTCGACAATGTGTCTTATCAATATATCGTGGTCCATTACTTCACCGATGGGATGGTAACCACGCTCACCAGTGACTATGGCGCTTACTGCATGGGTGTCAGTAGTGAAAATTTCGCTATCGTCAAAGCCTAAAGAGGTTAAAGAGGTCAGTATTTTTTCTCTTAGTTTGGGAATCATGTTGTTGCCATCAATCGTGATATATACTGTTTTCTGTTTGTTAACCTCGATGACTACACTGGTTATTCCCCCTGTTCCCATCCCCTGTTTTTGAGAGAATTCCTTAGGAAAAACTGTTGCAGCACCAACCTTGAACGGTGCAGTTGTCAACGCGGTTGCTTTTTGCAGGCACTTAATTGCCGCTCTTTTTAACTCATCTAAATGCTCGTTTGTGTCAACGACTTCATCTAAACAATTATGTGCATTGATGACTACAGCATGCTTTAACCCCAGTCTTCTTGCTTCCTCAGTTACCATGCGCCCTAATTCTTGAGGAAGATCTTCAGTGGTTTTAGGAGCTAACGTGAAAGAAAGTAAGGCTGTGTCGCCGAAGATTTGGCAGGAGGCAATGGCTGAACCATCATTGACTCTAACTAATGATGAAGCGAAGGGTGAGTCAGACTCGAGTTTCGCTGAAGATAATACTTGTGCAACTATCTTTTGGTTTTGTGTTTGTGAAGCTAAGTCAAGTTCATGCCCCAAAATGCCCAAGGGCACGCATGCAGGGCAACCGTATTCCTTTTCAAAGCCATCTTTTAGAAGCGAGGGTAACAAACTGCTGCCGATGTTTTTGAATGGTCCAGGGTGAACTAGTGGAACTATTATTGCAGCTTTTGGTTTTGAAGAATCGAATTTTAACAGGCTAACGTCTATGTCTGCGTTCTCGCCTAGGTCTTCTAGATATTTTTCTAGCGGTGCATTTGCATCAGTTACCCAATTGAGTATGAAGGCCCTAAATAGGGGCATCGCAGGTAAGCCATAGACTTTTTTTCCTAAGCGATTTATTGAATTGAATAACAGGTAGGTTGCAGCGTAGCTAATTATCGGTGAGAATAAAAGAAAGGGAAATATTTGGAGTACAATTGTGTTGGAAAAAGTAACTAAAAACAAAAGGAAAACTACAATGCAAAGAATGGGTTGTAGTAGAGCTGCTAGAAGCTGTCGCCATGCAGCCTCATGGGAAGTTGCAGTTAAAACGATAATACGCAAAGTTATTACTGCACCAAACCCTAACAGCGTTAGCTTAACCCAAAGTAACCATCCAAAAAAGAACCCCAAAAAAGTGCCTAAAGCGATAAAGCCGAGCCAAAGTAACCAACCGTAAAACGACATTGCGGATGTTCTACGTGTATTTAATATTGGATCATGTTTGAGTACTGTTTTACTGATAACAAAGTCTGAAATAAAGGTAGCAAGGAAAAGCGAGATGCCTAATGCAAAACTGTTTATGGCTGGGAAGAAGACTAATGCGGCAAGACTTACGCCTACAATGCAGAGAGTAGCTGATGATAGAACCGCTTTATTGTATGATGGGAGAAAGAATAGCGACGAGTAATGTTTCTTGGCGTTATCCATCGAATTGTTGAGAGAACTGTCAGTCTCCATTTTCTGTCTCCTCTATGGAAGAGGTTTGACCTATTAATATTTAGCTAAGGCATAATTTGCCACTAAATACACAATTTTCTATAACATCAGATTGGGATTATTTTGTTTTGACAGAAAAAGATCAATGTTTTGAGCCGCAAAAAGCCGTTTTACGTCTTTGACCGCATATTTCAACATCCTCAGATGGGAGAACTGTTTTATCCTTTGAAGCATTATCATACTATTCCCGCGAAGTCTAAATATGGCAGATCAAGAATTGCCCCCTTCAATATTCCATATGCTGGAAAGAAATGTGGGCAAAAAAGTCAGAGTTGTTCTAGATCCCGCTTACGGTTTTGAAGGCACCCTAGCTGCAGTCACGCATGAACCATCAGGAATTTGGCTCTCAGACGCGGAAGCAATCGTTTTAAGGTCCACCATCGCGCAACCTATTCCGCAGGTTGCTAGTCGTGAAGAAAGAAGCGAATTATTCTTGCACCTTAATTCTGTTCAGAGAATAGAAGTAATGCACACTACTCCGCCTAGAAGATAAAGCCGAGTAGATGTTTAGAAGAAGATTTTTGCTAAAACGGAAACAACTATCAATGAGACTGCGAGTGCAACTAGTAGTTCAGGTCGAATCTTGATGCCTTCGGTTTCTTCTTCGAAGAACCTAAGCAAACCTGCACTTGCAGCGGGCATTGGACCTTGATCTTTCTTTTTTCTTCGCATTCCCAAGTTAATTCACTATCCTTTAGGGTCTGGATACATGGCTATAACCTCTTAAACTAATTAATCTTGCGCCAAAAGATACTGAACCTGAACTTAAAACAGTTTAATCATAATAAGGTAAAGGCGGAATTATCCGAAGAAGGCAATTCTTGACTGAAAACTCTTTTAGCCGAGAACTCTAATCTATTGGCTGGAGCCGGGGTGGCGGAGTGGTTATCGCGCCAGCCTCGAGATCAAACTATGGGGCGCCAGATCAAAAATTGGCAAGATAGCTGGTGGGCTTCGTGCTCGCAGGGGTTCGAGTCCCTTCCCCGGCGCCATCAACATACTTTTGGATGAATCCTAGTCGTGTTTATTAAGCTGGTTTTTTGAAGATTTTGCCCCTGTCGTAGTCGCAAACAAATTGGAAACCGCCTTAGAGAAGTTTAACACCTTCTGATCAGGGTTCACGAACAACATACAATATATAAAGAAAACAAAAAACTTGTAAAAATTCATCAACAGAAAAGATCAATATTACGAGGCAAAAGAAGAAAGTCAACGCCTATATTGGTTTCCGGACCCACGAAATCGCAAACAATTCTGAACATGTTAGAACGCAAAGAAGGTGAAACTCTGCACGTGTTTGTTCATGAATCGGGAGATCTATTTGTTAGAAGTTGTTGTTGGTCTGGTTTTGGTGTTGCAGCAACTACCGATAGCAGATAGGCGCTATCTGGATTGTTGTTTGCTCTTTCTGAATTAGCTTGTTTGGTAGTAGTTGTTCGACCCTATTTTTTCTTGGTGAACAACAACTTCTATTGAAAGAAGGAAAAATCAGTTGTATTGATACTAAGTTGAGTTGGGGGCTTTATTTTTGGAATAGGATTTCCCGCGGGCACCAGTCTACATCTTGAGCAAGATACCCGAATTTCGTAAGACCATGATGTCTATGACAAATGTTTTCGCGACTTTAGGCATGGGCTCATGCAATATGCGGGCAATTCGAGAGCAAATTATAGTTAAATGAGTATCATCTGGGCAATGTAAGCAGGTAAAATTTTAGGTTTCGTGCAGCGAAATGGGTATTTTAGTCCCCGTGGGGTTTTTTACCTTAATTCAGCAGTCAGGATCACTTTAGCTTTAATTTCTAAATTACCGATTGTTATTGGTGTTTCGGAATATTCGCTCCCTTTCACTGCGGCAGCACGCATTAAGAATGGTTCGGCGCGGTTAATTTCACCGAATTTTTGTTCTTCAATACGAAGAATTTCGCCTATGGAACGTTTTGCGCCTTCCGCAATGGCTTGTGACCTGGTAAGGGCTACTTGAACAGCAAGTTTCAGGGCTTCAGTTTCAACCATCTGTTGGTTCTTGAGAGCAAAACGTAGACCTGAAACATTTACTGATGTATCATGACCTGAATTAACTGTATCAATAACTTCGCTAAGTCTGTCAAGGTTATCTACACGTATCTCAATTTGATTATGAACTACGTAGCCTTTCATTGTTCCCCGACCGTTTTTCCATTCAATCTCTGGTGTGAGTGAAAAAGAAGTTGTCTTAATAGCATCTGTTG
>JAXDAO010000182.1:0-3627 GCA_034679745.1 Bathyarchaeia archaeon | reverse complement strand
CGTTTGCGCCTAACAGTCGTTGTTGTGTTGGCGTAGGAGCCTGCGACTCGCGCGAACGAAAGTTCGCTCATCTCGAGCATGATGTCTATTCAACCGCACATACCCGGGCTAAGAGCCGAGCTATATCCGACTTAGTTGCTGGCGGTGCTGTTTCGGCGGAAGAAGTTTCTGAAGAGTTAGGCCAGGATGACGAACCAACTGCTTTGGCAACGCCTCAAGAAGCATCGGGGGCGGTGACCTCTGATTCTGAGCAGCATGTGCCGATTGTCAAAGATACTGTGAAAATGGATGGGCTGCGACAGTTTCCGCTCACCGATGGTTTAAGGGCAGTGGGAATGATGAATGTTTTCGACAAAGAGATTAGCGTAGTTCCAGAGAAACCTCTGAAAAAAGACGGCGCAACCATTTCTGGATTTCTTGTTCCCAGAATACTGGATCCCCTATGCGAAAAACACAAATTCTCCTACCAAATTGCGTCGACTCCGGATGGCTATTTGACTCACATCCTCATTTTGGGAAGGCTATCAGACGCTCAAATCAAAGATTTGCAGACTGCTTCGAGATGGGCTTTTACTAAAGCAATCGCAGAAGCTGCCTAATGTTGTAACACCTCGACATTCAGCGACCTCAAACAAAAGGAGAAAAAGTAAAAGGTAAGATGAAAAATGTCATCCCTGACCAAAACCAATAGTTGGCTTGTAGGCGATAAAGCAACCGTAGGTTACAAGGATGACAAAGGGCAAACACTTGGAACATGCCCATTAACAACCCTTGCTAAATCTTGTTTTGAGGCGATCCGCACCGGCCAACATTTTGAAATTTACATGTCAGGCGCCGAGACTGCTCCTGTCAAGTTGGTTTTAAGTCGCAACCGCCGGTCCGTGGTTGTAAGGGGTTGTTTTGGCGAGTTTTTTGGGCTGGTTGGGTTGAGGTACCTTGGCGAAAAAATAAACAACGTTATTCGCGGGTGGGCACAAAATTTCGAGATACAACTCGTGCAACTAAATTTTACTGACCAGTTGCCTACTGCGGACGCAGCGCTCCTTGGCTCCCAAATCAAACAGGAAGTCAGAGGGGAGGAACAACACTGACTGAGCAGCCTGAGGATGTACGTAGTAACGGAGGGAGGCTAAAAAAGAAGTGCGAAAACTGCGGAATTCTTTTCAGCTACAGAAAAGACGACCTAGAACCTAAACTGTGTAATTCTTGTTTGCATGCCACTGATGAAGTAAGAGCAAATAGAAAGAAAGCAATCCCGATAATGATCGGAGGGTACAAGCTCCCAGAAGAGCTTGAAAGCATAGCCAGTGACAAACTGGTTTTCAGTCGCTATATGCGGTATTACTCGAAAACCGTGAAACGAGACCCAGTGACAAAGGGAATAACGTTTCTTGTGTGCTTATCAGCTTACACTGAGGAACCTTTGAACCTTTTCTTACGCGGAGAAAGCAGTTTGGGAAAAACTTATGTGGTTTCGAGGATAACGAAGCTTTTTCCAAAAGATGACGTATGGGATTTAGGAGGTGCAACACCTAAATTTTTGATACGTCAACACGGGATTTTAACAGATTCAAATGGAATGCCTATTCTAATATCGGATAGGCCAGGCAAAGACGCGTCAAATGATGAATTGCAAGCATGGCATGATAGACTGGTAAACAGCAAAGTAATCATTGATATGAACGGAAAAATTCTCTGTTTTTTGGAAGCCCCAAATATTGAAACATTCAATTCAATACGGTCAATACTTAGCCATGATGAAAAAGAAATTAGTTTTCCATTTGTCAATAAAACTGAGAAGTTAGGATTTAACACTGTAAACGTAATTGTTAGAGGATGGCCAGCGTGTATTTTCTGCTCAAGCTCTGAAAAACACGTGCAAGATTTAGCAACGCGGTCCATAACTGTAACACCTACTTTTGATGAGAAAAAGTTTAAGGACGCCAACAAATTAAGTGGTGAAAAAGCAAGTTTACCATGGAAGTTCCAACCTGACCAAGAAACAGAACTCTTAAAAGAGTTTCTAAGGGAGATTAAAAGGCTATATGGCAACATTCTGAAACATATTATTATTCCATACGGTCAAAAATTCGGCGAATTTTACAAGAGCAAACACCCAAGAGACATGCGAGATTTCAAACACATTTTAAGCCTAATTCAAACCTACTGTTTGCTTCACTACGCACAACGTCCAGTTCTCCGTATCGGTTCAGAAAAAGACTTGATAGCTATAGAAAATGATGTTTCGCTGATAATGGCTTTATGGCAACAAATTGCAGAAACAACCGAGACCGGCGCACCAGGTCAGATTTTGAAACTTTATAAAGAAGTTATCGTTCCAATGGCTCAGCCATTGAAAAATAATCCAGAGCAACTGATCAACACAGAAGAAGTAAAAGAACTTCTAATTACAGACATCACGGATCGGTGGAACGAGCTTAACCCTCACAGCCGGAAATCCAGCGACACAATAAGAAGTTGGATAAGCTACCTGTGCCAAGTAGGTTACTGCAGTAAGAGACCTAACCCAAACAACAAAAAAGAAAATCTTGTTAAGCCTATTAAAGAAACAAACAGATCATACACGCAATTTGATTTTACGGAAATCTGGAAGCCCGAATACCTAAAGCAATGGATAAAACAGGTAGAAACAATAACCGAGAAAAATGAAATCAATATTACGGGAAATCTTACATCAATAGATAAGCAACCATTATCAACGCTGGAGAATTTCTATAATTTTGCTGTTATTAAACCGCTGATTTTCTCGGTTATTGAAACTAAGCCAAAAAAGGGGTTTTTAGTTAAAAAACCTAATGAAATAGCTGAAAATCAAAATTGCGTGTATAATCTGAATCATAAGTCACTTTTGGCATTAGTTAGCCACGTACATACAGGGGAGCCATGCTATAATGCCTGCGGATTAATGGGTGAATGGTTAATTGAGATTGACCCTGATTTTAAACAAATATTTTGCAGCCGTTGTTTCAAAATTGCCAGATCTGATCTATTAAAGAACGGATATGAGATAAAATTTAAGGAGGCTTCTAATAATAGCTGATTCTTGCTTAAGCCTCTCTTTTCTTTTAAAGCAAGTGAAAAGTGAAGAATCACATCTGCACGGCGTTAAGAAAGCAACTCTGTTAGAAATTGCCTTGCATGTACTCGGTAATAATTTATATTCGCATCAAGAGGGCAATGAAGCGATTTCTGTTCTGGCGAAATACCACCTTTGCCAACTCGTTGACAAACGTCGCCCGCGCCATTGCAGAGAATTGATTGAAGCAGAAAGAGCTAAGGTCTATTCTTTTCGTTGTTGCCGATGCGGACGACCCATCTCTTCAAAGAAAAGCCTCGAGACAGGGTTAGGGCATGTTTGCCGAAGAAAAACCAGCGCGACTGCTGAATACTACGTACATCCAAGGAAGGAGGGGTCTGATGACTGAAGCAACAGTTCAGCCCCTCGTCAGATTATCCAAGAAGCGGCCGTATCGTCGCCTTTCTCACCGAGAGATTTTTCAGCGGTGTGTGAAGCTGAGTCGTGAAATCCGAGAAGGCTCCGCCGGCAAAGGCTTTGATAGGGTTTTCCTCCGCAATGTTACCAATCACGAAGGCAGGGTTTGGGGG
>JAXDAO010000181.1:0-8686 GCA_034679745.1 Bathyarchaeia archaeon | reverse complement strand
CGGGAGTACTTCCAGTTCCTCTGGGATTCTTCAGCAAAGGTTTAGGAACAAAAAGAAAAAGTAATTGTTATGTTGAGTCTTCTCTCCAATTGAACAGCTTAACCTCCAAGATAAAGATGGCGAGTGTTATAATACTTATAACCACAATTCTTCTTCCACTAACCATTTAGAACACCCCCAATTCTTTTCTTACCTTTCTGCTAAACAGACACTTCACCTAGCCGATGCGGAACCAACAGGACTTGGTTTAGGCAAAATCCAGAAAACCGGATAGTTCGAATATTTTGTTCGTTTGGTTACTGAACCCGCTGGCGATACAATAGGGTAGAAAAATAACTTGTATAAAAACCCAAACTAGAAAGTGATTTGCAAAAAGAGTGCTATACTTCTTGTTCTTTGAGGATTTTTTTAGTTGCAGACTCATTTATTTTCAAGATAACAAATGATGATATTTCCTCAGGAGAAATATACCGGGGACCCCGTTCATGGAAGACTTGAAATTCAAAGTTTCCTTTATTGAAAACGTTACGGATCAGGTAATAGTCGAATTTTAAAGCAACCTTAGTTTTTCCTCTTAGCTTGTAGTAGCGTATAGCACAGAAGAAATCCAGATAATGCAACTGGACTTTTGCTAAGAGTCCTATTGCCTTCTTAACTTCAATGTCATCGAGGAAAGTGAAGCTTTTAGAATCGGCTAAGCCAAACTCAAAAATTACCTTACCATGGGGTATTGTCGGAATAGCTATTTCCTCGAAAGTGAATTCTTTATGGTTTAAGCTACCTAAAAGCTCAATAAGCTTCTGTTGGAGTTGTTTTATAGAAACTGTGGAGAGGTAGCTCGCGACATGGTGTATGTTTGATGGAAAATTATCGTAATGGCCTAACGGCAAGTTTGTGGCTCAAGCCTTCATTTTCTTGATTTTCTCAACACTGTTTAATAGCTCACTTAGGGCTAAGGTAAGCTTTTGAAGTTCATCCACATCTTCAGTTTTCTCAATCTTGCCCTGTATGTCAGTTATCTTTGCCATCAAGGTTGCTTCGAGTTTGTCATAGACGCTGTTGGGTTGGGCGGTTTGTTTGGGCATTTCTTCGCCTTCCTTGACTACGACGACTTTTTTCTCGTCTTTAGCGCACCAGAGCGTGCCATCCTTGATCCTGAATAGAGGTGATGCGCAGACGGGGCATGAAAGATCCGTTAAGGTGGCGCCCTGCCGCAGAAGTTCAGCCATTCGCTTGATCGGATTGTTTTCTCTGTCTTGTTGCATGTAGAACCCCAAAGTAAATACATATCAATTCATATATATCTTGATTCACTGCAGATGCATTAACGGGGAATATTTATGGTGCGCAAGAAAAAAACAGAAGAATATGAAGCAAAGATCAAGCAAGCGTTAGTTGTGCTTGGCGAGGTTTCAGAAGACAGTACAACACCCAGGAACATCCGCCGATCCGCTAAAGACGCAATGAATGCACTTCAAGGTACAGAATACACCCCGGCAGTGAAGGCGTCAAACGCCGTTGCATTACTAGATGAGATTCTCCAAGACCCCAACATGCCTCCCTACACACGGGTTAAACTCTGGAACGTCATGAGCTTCATAGAAGCCATAAAAGACTAAAATTTTCTTTTTTGAGAATTTTCTATCTAAATTTTGATGAGTATACTTTGATTTTCTATCCTTGACGGATAGGCGGTTAAGTTCTCGATATCTGGACGCCCAAGCGCCTCGATTGGGGGCGAAACAACCTTCCCATCTGTCACATCAAATTTTGCGCCGTGAACTGGGCAGGTGAGGATTTTGCCTTGCAGTATACCTTCGGATAAGTCACCACCATAATGAGGAAATATGCTATCGATAGCATATGTCCTCAACATTGACAAGAAGAACGGCTATACCATCTATTGTAACTTTTTTTGTTTTTCCCGCTTTTAGTTCCGAAGTATCTGCTACTCGGATAAAATCAGATTTCAAAGCCATATCCCCAGAAAAGTTACTCTGCCTGTTTAGCTGGCTTTTTACATTCTTTATACGAACGGGCACAGTGCATACAACAGAAGGCCATTTCTTTGCCAGCTATAACTTCTCGATATGCCCCTTCGTAGACCTTGCAGCCGCAGTGGGCACACACATCTAGACTTGGCGCGATTGCTATGGACACAAGATCAGCGAAACGCTTAAACAACCCAGTACAGAGACCCCTGCCCTCAGCGGTTAACTCGAAAATCTTTCGTTCTTTCTCGCCGACGGGTTCTATTGTATACTTTACTAATCCCTTATCTTCTAATTGTTGTAGAAAAGGGTACACTAGGCTGGGACTGATCTCTTTTTTAACTCGCTTTTTGAATTGGCTGATTATTCTGTACCCGTGCGCTGGGCCCTCGTAGAGTATTGTAAGTATATAGAAGCGTGAGAAGTCGCTGAGTAATTCATCAATACTGTAGCGGTCTGTGTTTTCGCTCATTTTTGCTTCCATTGTCTATGGTTGATTTGCAGTATTAAATATTTATTAGATATATCTCAAAAATATACATATTAAATCTTTGATTTCACTAAAAGGACAGATAATATGAAAATATACAAGTACACAAAGACAGCTGAAAACCCTGAAACTTGTTGTGTAAAAACAAACGTGAAACAATTGCACACCACACAAGGGGATAGCCGACAATTTGACATAAAACTCTTTGAAATGAAACCAGACGGCTACAGTCCGCTACATAAACACTCTTCAGAACACAAAGTACTGGTCATTGAGGGGGAAGGAGTAATTTTTGATGGAGAAAAAGAGGACGCAATCGAAAGAGGCGATTTAATCTCTATTGCCTCAAACGAGCAACATCAATTCAAAAACACAAAAGACGGCGTACTAAGATTTCTCGCCCTAACAGTAATAGCCAAAGAGTAATAGTCTTCCAGTTTCCGTTGCGTAGCTAACAATATATGCGACCTGTTGTAATTAATTCAAGGTTCCAGAGGGAGAAAGGTCATTGAAATACGATGTAATTATCGTTGGCGCAGGCCCTGCCGGCATCTTCTCAGCATTAGAGCTAACCGAAAAAACAAACCTCAACGTACTAGTAATCGATAGAGGCGCAGACATCGACAAACGCAAATGCCCCAGCAAACGAGGCTTCGAGTGCGTCCACTGCGAACCATGCTCAGTTCTCTCAGGTTGGGGAGGAGCAGGCGCGTACAGTGACGGTAAACTCACTCTATCTACAGAAGTAGGCGGTTGGCTAAACCAATACGTATCAAACAATGAATTAAAAGAACTAGTGAAATATTGCGATGACATCTACTTAAAATTCGGCGCCAGCGAACAAGTGTATGGCACCGAAAACACAGAAGTAGACGAAATCGAACGCAAAGCTTCACTAGCCGGCCTTAAACTTATCAAGCAGCAAGTCCGCCATATGGGTACTGACAAATGCCTTGAAACCCTGCAACGGATGCGCAAGTACCTTGAAGGAAAAATTACATTTTTACCCCGAACAGAAGTTAAAGGACTCATAGCTGAAAACCATCTCATCCAAGGCGTTGAAACAGTTGGCGGCGAAAAAATCATGGGCAAATACGTTATCATTGCCCCAGGCAGAGGAGGCGCTGAATGGCTCCAAACAGAAGCCCAAATCCGAGGCCTAAAAACCGTCAACAACCCCGTCGACATCGGCGTACGAGTCGAGCTCTTAGCTTCGGTTATGGAAAACCTCACCAAAGTCCTCTATGAACCGAAACTAGTTTACTTCTCAAGATCCTTTGACGACCAAGTGAGAACCTTCTGTGTTTCCCCTCATGGTGAAGTTACAACTGAATCCTACGACGGCGTCTTAACTGTCAACGGCGGCAGCCAAGCAGAAACAAAAACACCCAACACCAACTTTGCCATCCTCGTCAGCACACAATTCACAGAGCCATTCAAAGAACCAATCGCCTACGGCAAATACATCGCCAGACTTTCTAACTTGTTAAGCGGAGGAGTAATGGTGCAAAGATTAGGCGACCTTGAAAGAGGTAGACGCTCCACTCCCGAAAGACTCTCCCACAGCGTCCTCGTACCTACCCTCAAAAACGCTACCCCTGGAGATTTAAGCTTCGTTTTACCATACCGATACCTCGCTGATATCCGTGAAATGCTCCAAGCTCTAGACAAGATTTCCCCAGGAGTCGCATCCCCAGAAACCTTGCTCTATGGCGTCGAAGTCAAATTCTACTCTTCCCACTTACAACTTAACAACGCCTTAGAAACCAAGATTCAAAACATGTTTACAATCGGCGATGGCGCAGGAGTCACACGCGGACTCATCCAAGCATCAGCCTCAGGAGTAATCGTTGCTAGAGAAATTCTCAGACGAGAGAAACTATTGAAGGTCTAATGAGAATGGCTTTGGCACAAAACATCCATTGCTCGCATTGCGGTGGCCCAGTTGATTTTAAGCCAGGGGAAATAATTGCAACCTGTAAATATTGCGGCTTCACAACAGTAATTCAAACAGGAAAAGCCTTCAACTTCGAACACTCGATTCTTTATAACACCTATAGCCCTGAGCAGTTAGAAGAATTAATGCGTAATTGGATGCGCTCGGGCTTCATGAAGCCAAACGATTTAGCACAAAAAGCTAAAATTACCGAAAAAAGCCTCGTTTACCTACCATTTTGGGTGGCGTCACTTGAAGCTACAACCCAATACAAAGGTATTTTCGAACGCATCACCCCACCCATAGTTAAAGAGGGAAAAATCCAGAAAGAGTATAACTGGCTGGTTTTAGCACGTGAAGCTGCTGACTTCCCAACCCGAGAATACGATATACCGTTAGCAGGCAAGATACCATATGACTTTCGAAAAATCGAGGGGTTTGCCAAATTATTAAACAGTGAAATCGACCGTGATGAAGCAGCAGAACTTGCTAAGCAGCAAATTGATGCACATCATCGCTTCTTGCTTCAGCAAGATGTGGACCGTGTTATAGAAGCAACAACAAGTGTGGAACTTAAGCAAATGGTCTATCTGCATGCACCGATATGGTTCATTAAATATGAGTACAAAAGCAGCAGTTACCAGATGATAGTTGATGGCGCAAAAGGGATTGTTTTAAAGGGCGATATACCTTCTGCCAAGTTCTAGCTCGATTGTTTTAAAACTTCAGAAGTAAGAACATTACGTGCAATAAAATAGAGTAATCGAGCTCTACTTTCTATTAATCCCACTAGTCATCGCCGCACTATCAATCGTAGCGACATTAAAACGGAAATAGGTTTCCTGAGCCCTTTTTGCTCTAAACATTTTTCTATACCACTGCATAGTCATTTGGCAGAAGGCAAACTGAATGAGCGAAGAAATTGTCGGTCTTGGCACATGGTACGACATGATGGCAAAGAAAGTCATCGAGAGAGAACAATCACTCAAAAGAGACACAAGCAGAATCCGAACAGAAATGGGTTTGGGTGCCTCAGGTTTTCCACATATTGGAAGCTTAGGTGATGCTTCTCGTAGTTATTCAGTAACTTTGGCGCTAAAGAACCTCAACTTTAACTCGGAACTCGTTGCCTTCTGTGATGACAAAGATGGTCTACGCAAAGTCCCAGCCGGATTACCTGTGGACATGTCTAGAGACTTGGGAAAATATCTCGGTTACTCTGTCTCTACTATTCCAGATCCATTTGGTTGTCACGAAAGCTATGGCAAACATATGAGCAACCTTCTACTCGAAGCTTTAGATAAATGCGGTATTGAGTACAAGTATTACTCTGCCAAAGAAGTTTATGAAAAAGGCTTACTCCTAAACGAAATCAGGACCATTCTAACTAACGCAAAGAAGGTAGGCGAAATAGTCAAACAAGAAGTAGGACAAGAAACCTACACCGAAGTCCTACCGTATTTTGCAGTTTGCGAGAAATGCGGACATCTCTACACCACAAGAGCATACAAGTTTGATCCCAAAACAGACAAGGTGACCTACAAATGCGAAGGTCTAGAAATCCGAGGCAAATTATTAGCTGGCTGCAGTCATGAAGGAGAAGTGGACATAAAAAGCGGTCAAGGTAAACTGACTTGGAAGAGCGAATTTGCAGCTCGCTGGAAAGCCCTAGACATTCGCTTTGAAGCCTACGGCAAAGACATCGCAGATTCGGTACGCGTCAACGACCGAATCTGTCGTGAAGTTCTCTGTTTTGAACCACCATCACATGCAAGGTATGAGATGTTTCTCGATAAGGGTGGAAAGAAAATCAGTAAATCAGCAGGCAATGTATTCACTCCTCAGGTCTGGTTCAACTATGGCTCACCACAGTCGCTACTGCTACTCATGCTTAAGAGGTTTGTAGGCACACGCACCCTAGACGTCTCAGATATCCCAGCCTACATGAACGAACTCGACTCCTTAGAGGATGTTTATTTTGGCAAAAAACAGGTCGGCGAAAAAGAAGCCATTCGTCTCAAAGGATTATTCCAATACTGCTATGTAATGAACCCACCAACAAAGCCAAGCATCCACGTGCCCTATAACCTAATGGCTTTCTTAGTCAAAATGGCACCCAAAGAATGCATAAATGACTACGTCGGCGAAAAACTCCAAAGCTATGGTTATCTACAAAAGAATCAAGTCATAGACGCCCCCTTACAGAACCGCATCGAGTACGCCTTAAACTGGACAAGGGATTTTGAAGAAATTAAAGAAACCAACGTTGAATTGACAGCTGAAGAGAAAAAAGCCATCACAGAATTCCTCACAAACCTAAAAACCGAAGACGACCCCGACAAAATCCAAAACGCCATATTCAACGCCGCAAAAGCCAACGGCATAAAACCCGGCGCCCTCTTCAAGACGCTATATCAGATTCTGATGGGCGCACCGCAGGGTCCACGACTTGGTCCATACGTTCTTGCTATGGGCAAACAAAGCGTCATCTCAGCGCTTGAGAGAGTGCTAAATAAAAGATAGGGAGCGTTTAAGATGATTCTTTTCCCTTATTACTATTATTGGTGAAGGATGATTATTTAGGATTAATAACATTTATTAATAAATCATACACAAATAAAATTTGTGATAAGAATGGTAAAATTATTGGATACCATAGGCAGAATGGTGTTTTCTGGAGATTTCGTTGTAGGTAAAGTCAAAAACGTTATTTTGGACCCAAAAGAATGGAAAGTCACTCACTTAGAAGTAGAATTGAATAATAAAGCAACCAAGGAATTATTCGGTGCAAAAAGGGCATTTGTAAACATCCTAGCAATTTCAGCTGTTAAGGAAGGCGCGGAAGCTTTATCAGGTAGAGGTATTGAACTCAAAGTATCCAAGGGACAGCTCAACATCTACCTACGCCCCCCCGAATAGTGTTTAAACATCCTGCATCTGAATTCATAAGGGTACAAGGCGTTTTATTTTCCCTTTAAGTTCAGGTTTCCAATTTTACCATTGCTTTTTTTCGTCGCTCTTAGGTCAGTTGTTACAAAGTATTTATTATTCGCGTGTTGTATTCTGCGTAAGAGGGCCTGTCGTCTAGTACGGATTATGACACCGGCCTGCGGAGCCGGAGGTCCTGGGTTCAAATCCCAGCGGGCCCGCCATCCCCCAAGCGAAATTATCCTGCAATCTAAGCTCGCCCTTAATACCTAAATAAACATAAAAACCAAGGTAATAACATAGTCGCACACCCACACCCACAACACTCAACATATCAACCATGTTAGCTGTGTGGGAAAATTTCTTCACCCACACTCAAAATACAATAGGAAAACAGCCTGAAAACAAAAAGCGACAATTTCTAAAGCCCTCAGTGTGGTGTAAAAAATTTATAGCGCCACACCCACACAAACAGAAAAAAGAGGCAACATCAAAGACCCCCCCAAACTAAAAAACCCAAACAAACCAAAAAAACAGTGTCCAGCAACCACTAACTCATCAAACAACAACAGAAAAAATTCAACTCAGAACTATCTAAAACCAGAGAAGAGACCCCCAAACTAAAAAAATAAAAGCAAACAACCGCTACTGTTTTGTTAAGTACAATGACCAAGCCAAATTTCTATTCCCCGATAAAAATCGGGTTTCTCATAGTTGCTGTTGCTTATTTCCTATTCACATTCCGCGCTATGTTTACCCTTTCTTGGGTTGGGGAATGGGAAGCTTTCAGCGGTTCTCTGCGGTTAATCATTTTCTCTGAAGACATTTCCGCAGCCATCGGAGTAGCTTTCAGATTGGTATCCAGCGCCATAGCTTTAGGCGCCGTCATACTCTACTTTGCAAAGAAGGGATTTCCAACAAACAAACTAAAAAAGCTGTTCAGACTGATTGTAATTGGAGAAGCCGTCTACTGGCTTGGCCTGGTCACAACAGCCGTCTTGTCTTTAACTTCATCGTTAGGTATCACAATATGGCGCGTTAACGGCCATGTTTCAACCATCCCAATGTTTACCTCACTTCTAATTTACGAAATACCCTTACTCATACAATCCATCGTAATTCCCGCTGTCTTGTTTAAGCTATCCCACGAGTTAGCACCCAGCAAACCAATTAAGGGCGCAATAAAATGGGGCTTAATTGCTGGCACAGTCTACATTTTTGTTTTCTGGATTACCAGCACTGCTATGTGGGTATCAACCGTGTTGCGGCAGGGAATCCAATATCTAATAGCCTACCCAGAAAACCTGCTCAGTTTCACCCTAACCTCGTTTGGATTACTGG
>JAXDAO010000180.1:0-9012 GCA_034679745.1 Bathyarchaeia archaeon | reverse complement strand
GAAAAAACGAGTTTTATTATAAGAAAGCTAAACAAGAAAATTACCGCAGCCGAGCAACATACAAGCTCGTGCAAGCTAACAACAAGTATAGCTTCATAAAACTTCATGACGTTGTTGTTGATTTGGGGGCTGCGCCAGGCGGTTGGATTCAAGCCGCTAGAAAAATGACTGGGAAACATGGCTTCGTTTTAGGCGTGGACCTAAAGCCTATTGAACCTTTTACACAGGAATACATTCGCACAATAGTCGCAGACCTAACTGAACCCGACATCGGAGAACAAATACTCTCGTTCTTGCCCCGCAGACCAGATGTTGTACTTTGTGATGCTGCCCCAAATATTACAGGTGTTTGGGAGGTTGACCATGCAAGGCAAATTGACTTGGCGACCAAAGCAATGGAAATCGCTATGTGTATACTAAAGTCTGGTGGGAACTTTTTTGTTAAGGTCTTTGAAGGCGACTTACTAAACGATTTCATCCAAACAGTGAAAACCAACTTTGACACTATGAAATTGGTAAAACCACAGGCCAGCAGAGCAAAAAGCTCTGAAATGTATATTTTAGCTTTAGGTTTGAAAGGGAAGCAAGTGCCTGAAACAGAAAGCTAATTGTTGAGGGCAAGCCACTATTCCCAGGGTGTGTAGAGTTTGAGGGTTATCTCTGCTGATTCAGGTGCAGCTATACTAGACAAGCAGTATCAGCCTGTTTATCTTGTTGCTTCTGCGGCGGTGTTAGTTGAGCCGCCGTATCGTGAACCGTCTTTTCGAATCGCTGAACCGATTTTTAAAGAAGTTGACACAGGACTTGAAGTGATAGTACATGAAGCACAATTATGTAGTGCCTTGTTGGATAAGACAAAGGCGGATGTTGTGCATTTGGATATGACTTTGGGCGGTGTTACGGTTGAGGATTTGTCTCCTGTCGAACTGATGAATATGCGAGCGTCAAAATTAGGTAGACAACAGATACTCAAGATACTGCCGCGCCTAAGAAAAATCGCAGGAGAAATTAAACGACTCTACGACATCGACATGTTAGCAATAGGCAAAGAGAGTGTGCCTGTTCGGATTGCGGAGTTAACCGTTGGAGCTGAAGCTATTTTGTTTGCTTGCGAAAGAGCTGTTGAGCGCCAGGAAGATATTTTGTTGGGGTTGCCTCTGAATTGTCAACCGCGGATAATAAGTGACCGAGTGTACCTTCATTCTCTTATTTCCGCTGAACACGATCTAAGAAGCTACGCAATTGATAGTCAGGGGATTTTGACAAAGGTTAAATTAACAGAAACGTTAAATCCTGTGGCTCGAGGCTTTCGCGCCATAGAAATAAAACCAAAATAGAAAAAAGGTATGGGATTGAATGATAAGGAACTTACCCTTCTGGAAAAATGCTTCACCTAAACAGAAAAGAATCTACTCAACAACCTTTGTACTAGTACTCTCCGTGTTAGCAACTTTGCTTGGCATGTTAGTTCCAATGAGCCAAGAAGATGCGCAAATGATCGCTGACCAATTAAACCAGACGGTCACGCAGGGCACAGCAGAAGGCACATTAATTCCAGATATCTTCCTAAACAATTTCCCTCTGTGCCTGCTAATGTTCATACCTCTTGCTGGATTCGGGATAGGTATGTTTATACTTTTCAGCACAGGCATGGCTTTTCGGGCAGTATTCCAAGTGCAAGCCGCTAATGGAATCGTGGGTTCAACCCCAAGCATCGATGCATCCACTGCAATCTTGGCATTAGCTTTAGTTGCAGTAGTGTTCCTGCTGGAATACGTATCCTACGCAATTGCTATGACAGAAAGCGTATGGTTGTTCCGCAGAATACTTCAAAAGCAGTGGAAGGGTGAACTCAAATGCCTTGGCATCTGTATCGGGATTGTAGCCTTAATGCTTATAATTGGAGCTGTTGTGGAAACGTATGCATTATCCATTGGGCTGTAGTGCTCAATTCTCATTTTTTACAATTTCCAGGCTTATGTCCAATGCTTTAACGCTATGAGTTAACCCGCCCATACTTATGACGTCAACCTGTACACTTGCATAATCCAGCAGGTTCTCAGCTGTGATTCCGCCACTTACCTCAAGCAAAACATTTGTGAACCCAGCTTTCCGCAGTCTTTCTCCTGCTTCTTTAGCTTGTTTTGGTGTAAAATTGTCAAGCATAACTATGTCGGCTCCGGCTTCTGCCGCTTTTATTGCGGCTTCAATGTTTGTGACTTCAACTTCGATTTTTTTGGTGAATGAGGCGTTAGCTTTTGCTCGCTTAACTGCTTCTTCAACGCAACCAACGATTGTCAAATGATTATCTTTGATGAGAATCATGTCGTCCAAGTGGAGCCTGTGTGGATCGCCGCTTCCGATAACTGCTGCTTTTTTATCAAAATAAAGTAGCCCTGGCGCGGATTTACGTGTGGCTGCTATTCTGGCTTTCACTTTTGCTTTCTGGAGTTTTTCCGTTAATGCCCTGGTTTTGGTTGCGATTCCGCTCATGCGGGATAAGACGTTGAGGAGTGTTCTTTCTACTGAGAGGATTGTTTGGGCGTCACCGGAAATCTGCAGTAGTACTTGTTTATTTCTGATTTTTTTTCCATCAGTTAATTTAGCCTTGACTTCAAGGCCCATATATTCAGCAAGAATTGTTGCTTCCTCTATTCCGGCTACTACCCCGTCTTCTTTGGCGATAACTTCAGCCTTAACCTGCAATTTGGGTGGAATAAGAGCTGTTGCAGTTATATCGCCTTGTCCGATGTCTTCGGCTAGGATCTGTTTTAGCTTTTCTTCCATAATCCTTCTTGGAACAAACATGCTTTCTACTTTTATCGCTTACGCTTAAAACGATTGCCTTTTTTCTTGAAGTTAGCTATACTTCAAATATCATCGTTCCCTTAACAGTGAAATATGCGACTGCTACTAAGCTGTTCCGAACTCGGATTGGGTCACGTTTCACGAATTATCCCGCTAGGGAAACGGCTAGAGCAACGTGGGCATGAAATGTTCTTCTTTTCAGGTGGCAGGGCGCATGAATTACTCAAGAGAGAATTCAAAAACGTCTACAAGTGCACGCCCATTGCATGGTATGAGAATGCACATGGAATAAGCACCTCAGCTTCACTTCTTAACATGTTTTTTCCGCTTCCTCTATTCAATATGGAGGAAAACAAGTTCGAAATGAAAAAGTCTAATGCGTGGGAAACAATCCATCGTTACTACGATTTAAGAGAAAACATACGCACCATAGCTCCTGACCTTTTAATCTCTGACGGCGACATAAACGCACTGAGACTTGCAGGCAGATGGAAAATTCCAGCAGTATATATTGAAAACATGATTAGACCAAGCTATGGTTTCTCATCACTGTTGAGTCCAGGAGAACGCTTTATAGAACGCTACTACAAAGTGTGCAAAAAAATAATCATACCCGATAACCCGCCGCCCTACACTGTATCCGAATACAGCATCGGTGACATAGAACATATGGGCATTGCAGACAGAACAGAATGTGTTGGAAGCTTCGTAGATACAAAATCTGAAATTGGCACCCAAGAGCATATTTTTGCTCCAATCAGTGGACCAGTCGGGACACGAGCTCAATTACTCAAAACACTATTGCCAGTACTTGAAAAAGTCAAAACAAAATGCGTCATAAGTTTAGGCACACCTGGCAAAAAGACCACAGCTAAAATCGGCAACTATGAATTGCACACATGGCTTTCCAATGAAGAGAGAAGGCAAACCATGTTAAACGCAAAGTACGTAATTTTCAGCGGTGGACATGCGACGTGTTTTGAAACTATCAAGTATGGAAAGCCAAGCATTTGCATTCCAACACAACCAGAGCAAGAAGGAAATGCAGCTAAACTTCAAAAACTCAACTGCTCAATAATGGCCAAAAATATTAAGCAATTAGAAGAGGCTGTACAGAAAATGGAGACAGAGACTGATTTCTATAACAAGCACGCACGGTGCATAAGTGAGTTCTCAAGCAAATATCATGGCTTGGATAGGGCAGTTGAAATCATCGAGAGCCTGCTGAATTGAGTTATTTTTTGAGATCTAAGCGTATTATTTTTCCGTTGGGTGTCTCTTCTTCGAAAATTATGGCTCTGAATTTGTAGATTCTTGCATCCTTAGTTAGCCAGCTATCTGGTGGCAAACCTGCCTTCATACAGCATTGACAAAGGAATTCTTCTTCGCACCAGCCCCATTCTATTGGTACCTGCGGCAAGAGCAACCCTTTGCGGTAACCGCGTTCGATTATTAATCCGTCTTTACCAACCTTAATTTTACTCACGTATTCCTTGGGGTTTGATGTTTCTACGAGTTCAGGCGGGGTTAATACGCTGACTTCGAAAACAACGTTATCTAACTCCTTTTGCATCATAGGTTCAAAGCGTGGATCCTCTGTTGCTGCATTAATAGCTGAATCGATAACTGCTTCAACAAGCGGGCTTGTAGGGTATGGGTAACCAATACAGCCGCGGAGCTGCTTTTCGCCGCCGGCTCTAACCGTGTTTATTGTGACGAACACACCGCATTGCTGGAATAATTTTTGTGATGTATTCTTGGGCGGTTGTGTGCGTTTGCCGTTCTCTAGAAAAAGCTCAACAGTGTCACGTGCTAAATGAACAAGTAATTCTCCTTCTTCTTGGGTCAACTCAAACGACATAACTGCTACTCCTTTACAGTGTATCTCTTGGCGGATGCTGGTTTGATTAAAAATATGTAAAGGAAAAGGTTGGATTTAGAACTTTGTCGATTCTTCTGTTATGCCATCTTTGGTGATTATAACAAAGTCTAAGCCGTCGCCGCTCATTGCGTCTCGGTTGATAGCTGCTTTTACTCCGCGAATTACGAGTTCTTTTGCTTCTTTTAGCGAGAGGTTTTCTTTGTATCCTTCTTCGATGACACCGATGGCTGTTTCTGTGCCAGAGCCTACTGCCGCATATTTGTCAGGAATCAAGGAACCTAAAACGTCAAGTACGTAGAGTGAGGGTCCGTTTTCGTCTAATCCACCTACTATTGTTTGGGTAATAAGTGGTGCGTAACGGCGGTTGAAGAGTACGTTCGCCATCAGTTTAGCTGCTGAATTTACGCTGATTTGCCTGCCAACATCCATGCTGTATAGGTTGGCTTGCGCTTCCATTTCTCGGGCGAGGATTTGCATGTCGCCTACTAGGCCTGCACATGCTACGCCGATTCTGTCTGTAACTTTGAAGACTTTTTTACCGCCTCGGCTCATTATAAAGCCGCCGTAGGTTACTCTTTTTTCTGCAGCCAAGATGACTCCGCCGTGGAATACGACGCCTACAGTCGTGGCGCCTGGGATCCATCCGATACCCTGTTGGGCTTGGTTGCCTTGTGGTTGCTGTTGTTCTTGCATTTGCACTTGCGGCATGAGTGGGATTTGTGGAATAGTCGGTAATTGAGGTAATTGTGGTACATTTCCTTCCATAATTTTCGCCTTTGCGTTTTTGATATACACAAGACAAGTCTATAAGGTTACTTATAACCGTTATACACAAGAGAGGGGTTAGGCTAAACGGTATATTGACGCAATATTCTGCTCATTATTGATTTTTTGAGTTGAAATAATAGGTCAGGCAAAACTTTTTACATACATGACCCCCATACCCAAGAATGTGGGTCGATTTGATAGAGATATACACCCAAATCAGTGACGAAGTGCACTATGCTATAGCCATTAATCAGCAAGAAATTGTAACATCAACATTTGCCGCTGACGAAAAAACAGCATTACACAACATCCTTAGCAATCTGCCCTTCAATGTTCCCTTCCGAGTTTTCCATGAACCATCGACTCAAGCAAAAACAACCCTAAAGACCCTCAAAGATATCTTTGACGGCAAAGATGCTAACATAGACTTACCCCTGTCGACTGATCATTTACCGACTTACACTAAAAAAGTGCTTAAAGCGACAATGGCTATTCCTGTTGGCTACGTTACTTCTTATGGTGCAATAGCACAAGCGGTGGGCGGAGGTGCAAGAGCAGTCGGAAACACTATGGCATGCAACTTGTTTCCGCCAATTGTGCCCTGCCATAGAGTCGTTAAGTCAAATCTATCTTTGGGGGGATATGGCGCAGGTGGTTTGAGAGTTAAATTAGAATTTTTGCGTCGAGAAAGCAGGAGTTATTCAGAGCCCACGAAAGTTGAGGTTTGCGGCAATCAACTTTGGGTTTTCCCCGTTGAATACGTGCTTAGAAAGTTCGTTTGACAACTGTTACGCAAATCATAAATGCTTCTGAGCCCAACCTCAAAGCAGGGATTACACTTTGATTAATCGGGGACTCTACGTTGGCAGGTTTCAGCCTCTTCATATTGGACACTTAGACGCCATCAAGTATGTGCTAACAAAAGTGGATGAATTAGTAGTTGTAATCGGCAGCGCACAATACAGTCACACCAACTACAACCCATTCACGGCCGGCGAGAGGCTAACGATGATTCATCGAACCCTCGTAGAGTCAGGCTTAGACTCCTCAAAATACTGGATAGTCCCAGTTCCTGATGTGCACCTGCATATGTTATGGGTTAGTGCAGTTGAAGGTTACACACCAAAATTCAATGTTGTCTTCTCTAACGAACCCTTGACTCGCAGGTTGTTTATGGAAGCAGGCTATAAGGTCAAACGTCTGCCTTTGTTTGATAGGAAAGTTTACATGTCAACGCTTGTCCGAGATAAAATTGTTAAAGACGAGAGTTGGACGACTCTTGTGCCTAAAGCTGTTGCTGATTTCATTAAAGAAATCGATGGTGTAAATAGGTTACGGGATTTAGCTAGAACAGATCGGCTTACTTAAATGACAATTTTATCTTTCGCTGCTTTATTCCAATATCGCCAAGCTAATAGGTAAACGGCCGTCAAGACTATTACTCCCACTAAAACTCCGAAAAGAGGATCTCCTGTAACTGCAAAAAAGTTGTACAGCATATGGAATCCAACTGCGATCAAGTAGTATAGAATAGGGCTTTTTTTCGCTATTCCATATGCGGTGATAGCTGTACTGGTTGCGTGAAAAACAACACCGGCTACTCTAGCAAGTGGAGTTACGTTCAAGAAGAAAAAGTATAGGAAGAACTCGGCAATACCAAATCCTAAGCCGATTAAGATTCCCAATGTAACTATTGAGCGCTGTGTCTCTCCATGCCTGTAGAAAAGCGGGAATACCTTGGCTAGTTCCTCAACGAATGGAGCAAAAACTACCACTGTTAATATTGCGGGAAAGAAAGAGTAAGCCTGCGCGAAGAAAAGCGTAAATGGAATACTAACCAAGATGCCAGAAGAAAAAAAGAATGCCATTTCCTTCATAGTGGG
Source organism: Bathyarchaeia archaeon (assembly GCA_034679745.1). GTDB lineage: Archaea > Thermoproteota > Bathyarchaeia > Bathyarchaeales > Bathycorpusculaceae > Bathycorpusculum. The sequence continues at coordinate 1,671 of JAXDAO010000180.1, read as the reverse complement.
TTTGTGGATAGGGATGATACAGTGTGGTAGTTCTTCGTGATTATCCATAGAATGTGAGCTCCAGTGAAATATGAACGGTTGACTCACTTATCAGCGTTGTCGATACTTAAAATCCTGCAGAAACGGGATCAGCAGGCTTTAACATTTCTCGCAGAAGCACTGTCGCGTAGCAACCTCTGAGAAGCATAAAACAGACCTTCACAGAATCAACAGAACTTTCTAATACCTTAAAATTCCTAACTGGAGCAATGACCGTACGCAAACCACCTTTGCCGCCGACCCTAGATAATTCATTGAGCCGTATTGGTTCATCTCTAACGCCCTCTGCCGCGAGGACCTCACGTTCAATCTGCCCCATAACACCAGCTGAGAGCTTCTGCCTCATACCAAAAATCGGCAAGGCAACACGCATCTTCCCAACCCTAACAGCGGAATTAATTTGATCCAAATTTTCAATAGTAACCACCTTATCCATAATCGTCAATGGCAGTCCAGACCGCTCGACTCCAACCACAAAATCGCCCACAAACGCCTCGGTCAGAGGTAACCCAAGCTTTATCCTTTCACTGAGGAAACGATTGAAAAGATATGACTGATAGGCTTGAACAAAGAGCGCCTGAAGTTTAGGAGGTAAACATTGGAAAGCGCCGACAAAATCAGTGGGCTTATCAGATAGATGGTTGAGCATCAAACGTTCGAAGCGTAGCTGTTTAGGAAATTCCTCTGAAGCCCGCTTAAAATCGTGGGTTTCCTGTACCTGCTGACGTGCTATTCTTGAGGCTGGATGCTCATAAACGCTGGGGTTACCTAAATAAATCATTGCAGCTTCTTCAAAGCGGCCTTGGAACAGTGCTTTTCCGATTAGATGGGTTATGGGGCGTGTTGTGCCGAAGCGTTGATGCCCAAAAAAGTTCGGAATGCCTCCGATTCCGCTGATTTCCTTGAATGTTTGTTCTATTCGTTCGTGAACGACTGATTCTGTGGAATCTGTCTTTTTAATGGCAATGGTAAAGTTGTTGCCTAAGAGATAAAACAGGGACATCATCTCTCGAATATAGCCGATCGGAGTAACGTTGACATCTTTAACATCAACCTTGGCAACATCCTCTGTTGAGACGTTTTCTATAGTTATGTATTGGGCGGTGAATGCTTTGGCATCTTTTATCCCCGCAAATTGAACCCGGCCTTGGTCAATGCCCAATGATTTTGCTACGTTTTTTATAGCTAAGAAGGTGTCCCAGTTACGCTTAACCAAGAGACAAATCAGATATCGCTGCCTCTGAGCCGTGGAGCCTATGACCTTGTTTGGGATAATTCCGTCAATGCTAGCTTTTGAACCATCCACTAAGACTTCTTCAACAATGAAATCTTCAACCGACTCCTTGATCGATCCGCCAACGCCTTCAGTTTTTGTGGCGTAAGCTTCCATCCCGAGCAACTTGTCAACGTCAGGAATCGGCAAGAAATCGCCTACAACAATTTTAATTTACCAGTTAATCGGTCAATCTTTTCTGCTGGTGCAGGACCAATACCTAAACAGGTAATAGAGCCCTCAGGAATCTGAGTTAAACCCCTATCAATAATCAATGCATGAGGTAAGCCCAAGTCTTCGGCAGCTTCCTCTAATTCGCATAACTCTTTTTCGGTCTGAACTTTAACTGCGACTTTCTT
>JAXDAO010000179.1:0-5408 GCA_034679745.1 Bathyarchaeia archaeon | reverse complement strand
GTCTTGGAGTTCTTTTTCATCTATCACGGAAACAAAACCTTCATCCATATCATGTCACCAGCAAGTTTCTGAAAATATTTTTCGATAGCAGATTATTTAAGAGTTCTATCAAACCAAGCTGGGAATTATTTATTAGAATACAAAGCCTTTGAATCAGGGCGGAGCGTGTGGCTGAACGGTTTTAGTCGTCGCTGCAGTGGGGACAAGTGGTTCAGGAAAAACAACTACTTTAGAGTACCTGATTTCACGCTTCACAGATGAAGGCTACAGCGTAGGCACCATAAAACACATCCACCACAAAGGATTCTCTATCGATAAAGAAGGAACCAACACGTGGCGCTACGCCCAAGCAGGATCCAAAGTGGTTGTCGCAATCTCACCTCAAGAAATCGATATCATCAAAAAAACTCAACGTGAACTAAAAGATTTAGACAAAATCGTCGCGTTACTAGATAAAGAGAAACTTGATGTAGTCTTCATAGAAGGCTTTCATAGTCTAATAGCTAAACGCCATGACGTCGTCAAAATCGTCACTGCAAAAGACGAAGCAGACCTTCAAAAAACTCTCCAAGGTACCATGCCACCCATTTTGGCGGCAACAGGCTTGGTTGCACAAAACTCAAGCAACCCCAGCTTCCAAGATATTCCACTTATTAAAGTTCCAGAGGAAAACGAAAAACTCGTTGGTCTCATTAGACCACTGCTGGAAAAACAATCAGGTAACTGAGGAGACACCATGACGCGCAGGGCTGCGATTATTCTTGCTGGTGGAGGCGCCCAAAGGTTCCAAATACAAAACCGGCAATGGCAAGACAAAGCCCTTGCCCAAATCGATGGGGCACCTTTGATTGTTCACGTAATCCGCAACCTTGAAGGAGTCGTTGATGAACTTGTCGTTTGCGTAAACGATGATCAACGAAAAGCTCAGTACAATCAAATCTTAGAAAAGCATGGCTTTAACGACGCAAGGTTTGTTATCGACGAAAAAAATCACTCTATCAAGGGTCCCTTATTGGCGATAATGTCGGGGTTGCATGCAGTATCCTCAGATTATTGCTTGACAGTACCCACTGATATGCCCTTTTTAAAACCGAAAGTTGCAGAATACCTTCTTGACGCCGTCGAATGCTCTGACGTAGGTGTTCCAATGTGGCCAAACGGCATGCTTGAAACCCTAATTATGGCAGTGAAAAAACAGAGCTGCGTAGATATCACTGAGACCCTCAGTGCCTTAAACAAATCCCGAGCGGATGCCATACCAAGAGGCGCAAGCACACTATTGCTTACATCACCATTAAAAGAGATTATAGAACTCGACCCCGAACTCAAAAGCTTCATCAACATAAATTCCCAAGAAGACCTAACGAAACTCGAAACCCGAAACACAGAAGGACCTGTAAAAGAGAATATTACATTAACCAGAGGAACTCAGTTATGCTCTAATTTGCGTCTTCTTAGAAATGCCCAAATAATTCTCAACAAGGGTAAGACCTCAGAGGCGCAAAAAACTTTTGCCGCATGTACAGAAAATTTTGAAGCACAAAACGTTTTCTTTTGGGCTGGGATAAGCGCTGAAAAACTCTCTGAAGCAACCCTGAACCAATCGGCAATCAATGATAGAAGCATGCTGAGGGCAGCAAAAAACTATCAAGCTGAAGCTAAAACTTACCAAGAAATAGGTTGTAAAATACTAGCTGATAGGGCTTTAGCTGATAGGGCAAAGTGCGAATCCAAAGTTGCTTAGAGTTGGATTCTCTGTGGACATGTATAGACGTTCATGCGTTTACCCCTCACAAATCCAACCAAGCTAATGTTGGCTTTATCTGCAGAGGCTACCCCCGAGTTGAGCACTGCAGCCACTGAAGCCAAGATTGGTAAACCAACTTTAGCTGCTTTGTAAATCATGTCTCCGGGTACGCGACCAGTGATTACCATAAAGCATTCGCCGAAGTTTTCACGGTTAAGCAGTGCTTCTCCAATAACTTTGTCGACTGTGTTGTGCCTACCCACATCTTCAGAAAAAGCCACCATAGCACCATCCGCTTTAAAGATGCCTGAGTCGTGAAGACCACCAGTTTCTCTAAATCCCTTTGCTTTTTCATTCATCTGGTTAATAGCGTCTAAGATAACCTGTGCGTTAACTGTTAAATTTGATTTTACAGCGGAAAGTTTTTGGTCTTTTTGGTAAGCTGCAGTGCTATCTTTTAACAGGGGAACTATTCTGGCGCCCCGACGTCGATTCTCCATACGTTCGTCAATATCAATGTTGGATTTGAATTGTACATTGCAGACGTTTTTGGCTTCGTCGCTTGCAATGCTTTCGATCTCGTCTATCGAATGCAGTATGTTTTCAGCGTATAGGTGGCCTACCGCTAGCTCTTTGAACTGCATGGGCGAACACCAGATGATAAAAGCATAGTCACCGTTAAAGGTGATTTTAAGTGGAACCTCCTCAGCGACACAGTCACGCATTCTAGTAGCTGTACCCGCTTGGAGGTCAAGCCTTGTCATGTCAACTTGGCGCATAATGAATTTCACTTAAACGTATTGTTTTTGAACCGAAACAATCTGATAAGGTATTCGGCTAACAGAGCACTGCTTAGATGAATAAGAAAACAGTTTGGGCTAAAAAAATGCCCGTTTAAAGGTATTTTTCGTAGAACTTCATTTCAGGGTTAGCGGCTTTGTTGGCGAATATTTTACCTTTGCCGTGCTCTGAGAGGTCGCCAAGGAACACGTAGAATGGTCCCGGGACGCTGGTTGTGTCGTCAACTTTGACTTTGGGTTTGATGCTGTCGATAGTGAATGAGGGTAACACTTCCATTTTGCCGCCGACGACTATTTTGCCGCCATTCATAAGTGCGCCAGCACGGACGTCACAGTCTTTTTCTACGTAGATTGCCCCGTCGCTCATGTGAAAGCCCAGGAATCTACCTGCAGAACCTTTGATTTTTATGATGCCGCCTTTTAGATAGCAGCCGACGTCAGTGCCGACGTTGCCGTCAACCGTAATTAAACCGCCTTTCATGCCTAAGTCGTTTCCTCTGTATGGTGAAGCTGTGTAGTCTCCTGAGTCACCGTGGATTTCGATAGTGCCTTTAGTCATTTCACTGCCTGTCCAGCCGCCTGTGTTGCCGTTGACTATGATTTTACCGCCGCCCATTTTTTCTCCTGTGTGCATTCCGATGTTGCCTTCGATTAAAATTTCGCCGCTTTTCATGCCTTGACCGACGCGTTTGACTTTGCTACAGTCACCTTTTATTGTTATGTTTGGAGTTTCAGCTGGATTCTGTTCGATTTTGAAGAGGTCGCCAAGTGTGACGTTGCGGTTGCCTTCAGTTAAGGGCAATTCTGCGATTTCTTTTATGTTTTTACCGGCAAAGTTTTCGGGTGTTATGCAAGGGGCTTGGATTGGAACTTCAAATACTTTAAGTGACGTAAGAGTTATCATGTTTAGACACTTGCCTTAACAGTTAATTTTTCAGGGAACTTTACGTAGTGGTTTGAAACGGGGTAGTTTTCATATTCGATTGTCCAGTATTCTTTGAATTTTCGTTTCATGTCATCGTCGATTCTACATGGATCCTTAGTTTGTGCGTCAACCCATATTGTTCTACCTGGAACTTGGCTGTTGACTATTTGACCGTCTTTGGCAACGATTACACCGTCTTTTATGGTGTATGCTGCTTTGTAGAAGGCTTTGCGAGCGGTTCTGAATTTTTGGGCGATGTCTAAGGTTTCTGGGTTAATGTCAAATACTGCAACATCTGCATCTGCTCCAACGCCAACGTGACCTTTATTTGGTAAACCTAATGCTTTAGCAGTCCCCGCACGGGTCATAATTGCAATTTCATAGAGAGTCATCTCGCGGTCAATTGATGGAAGCAAACTCTTTTTCTTAGCACTCTTGTGGCATTTCTTGAGTGTTGCTTCGCGTGCTTTTTTGCTGTATAACCATGCGAGGACTTTGGGGTAATCATAGAATGGTCCGCCGTTGGGGTGGTCAGTTGTCATGAAGATTTTCCAAGGATCTTTAATGAGCAAGGCGATTTCTAAGCCAATGGACCATTGAAGTGCGTTTACTGGACTATTTTTCTTGTAGTGGAATGGGATTATGCCGCCGCTACTTTCAGTTTCAACGTCACTGTTGACCCATTTGTTGTGGCCGCCTAGTTCGTAGAGTGAAAACTCGAAAGGTCCGTCTGCAGTCATAGTTGTGGTGTCGCTGAAGGTAACTTGTCCCATGTCTAGTGTTATATGGTTGTGAGCGTTCATGTAATTTGCAATTTCCTCTGCACCTGAGCGGAATTTGCCCCAGTTTTCTCCTTTGAAGCTGGCGAATTGGATGTGGGTGATGTGCGCAACTGGTTTGCCATCAGTTGATAGATCCTCGACAGCTTTTAGCGTATCAAGGGTGGTTTGATAGTTGCCTGGTACTCCCAGATTGTTAGTGTGTAAGTGGATAGTATGTGGCAGGTTTAGCATTTTGTTGACTTTTATTAAGCCCCGGACGATTTCTCGTGGAGTAATGCAGAAGTTGGGTACTTGATCGTCGATGCTGTGTACGTTATGTCCAAAACCCCAGGATTCTAAGCCGCCTGGGTTGACTATTTTGATTGCGTAACCTTTAGTAGCGGTCATTAACCATGCGACTACACGAGCGCATTCTTTTATGTCGCCTTTAGCTAGGTTTTCGAGGACAAGCCACCAGTCACCCATCAGAACGTATGTGCCTTTGTCTAGTAATGGTATATCGTTTAGTTCCTCATGGACGTGCTTAGCTTTCAATGCAGCTATGGAGCCGTTAAAGACTGATGTGTATCCCATCTCAGAGTAGCGATATCCAGTAACAAAAGTGGATGGAATAGAGTAGCCAGTGCCTGCACGGGTGATAGCTGTTTTACGGACAGGGTCTTTGTAGTGGTCCTCTGGGCGAATCATTCGACCCATATTGACTTCTGCGCCCGCGATGTGGCTGTGTATATCTACACCGCCCGCCATGACAGTTTTGCCTGCCGCATCGATTATTTGGGCTTTTTTCTCGTTTACTTTATTGACGATTTTACCATCTTTGATTGCGATATCCATCTTTTCGCAATTAATCTTGTGTATAGGGTCTATTACAAAACCGTTTTTTATGAGTATCTCACTCATTTAAGCAGCCCCCTTCTTCTTTTTTATTTTCTTTTTAGGTTTAACTGAAATTTTACATGGTTTTGATTCTTTGACAGACTCTTTTTGAGCTGGAGGCTGAACTTCGGTTTGTCCTACTGGTTCGCCTCTCTTGACTTTAATCGCGCGCACTTCAGCAAGAATACGCGTTAAAATTTCCTCGTCTGTTAATATTCCAGGTGGTGGATCTACGACTTTCTTGAGTGTAATTGGAACAGAATCCATACGGTATGCGG
>JAXDAO010000178.1:0-2754 GCA_034679745.1 Bathyarchaeia archaeon | reverse complement strand
ACCTCGATGTCGGCTCTTCCTATCCTGGCCCTGCATAAGGGGCCAAGGGTGAGGCTGCTCGCCTATTAAAAGGGAACGTGAGCTGGGTTTAGACCGTCGTGAGACAGGTCGGACTTTATCTGCTGGGAGTGTTGGCTGCTTGAGGGGAAAGGGTCCCTAGTACGAGAGGAACGGGACGCTGTGGCCTCTAGTTAACCGGTTGTCTGATAAGGCAGTCGCCGGGCAGCCACGCCGTTGTGGATAAGAGCTGAAAGCATCTAAGCTCGAAGCCTCTCCCGAAAAGAGGCAGCCATTCCAGTTTCACTGGACGAAGGCTCCCATAAAAGATGGGTTTGATGGAGCCGGGGTGTAAATCAGAAGACTTCGGTCGACTGGTTCAGCCTGCGGCCACCAATCGCCTGAGATGTCGAGTCAATGTAGTGTCTGAGCGATATTTGGTTTGAGACGCATTACTTTGATGTTGTGTAGTAGGATGGTATGTTTGGTCTATGCATGGTTAACATGTTTGTTTTAAATCTTTGTTGTGTTTGTTTATAGTGTGCTTCTTGTTTGGTTTTTTTGTTCTGTCTCTTTGTGGACGTACACAGCATTATCATTGGATTGGTCCATAATTTAGTAACAGGTAAAGAGGGGTTGAACTGCTCCAAAAACTTCCATCTTAGAGTGCCATAGTATTGCATTTTCTTTTTCTCCTTGAAAGGAGTCATCAGCCCCTCCATACCTGCCCTCCTTTCTTGTTATAGTTAAAGCTGTAAAACTGATCTCTTTATCTGGCAGGGTATTGTTAAGCGGTTTGACCAGTGCCGAATAAGTAATTGTAATAGTAACTTAAGATGCTGATAAATTATGAGCATTGTATAGGCTAATAACAGAAGATCAAGAGTTTTTATGGACGCATGCCATGGTAAAAACATCCCTTTCATGAGCAAAACGTCAAAAAGAATAACAAGCCTTTTAGGTTTAGGTATTGACAGACTACCGAGGACGTATCGTACATGCTGGGTGGTTTGTTCGGGGTAGCCTCAAAAGGCAGCTGTATTAAAGACTTGTTCTTTGGAACCGACTACAATACTCACTTGGGAACTGAAGTCGGTGGATTAGCAGTACTTGACGGTGAAATAGAAGCCGTTTCCCATGACATAAGCAATAGCCAGTTCAAGTCACTCTTCGGCAAATACTATGATAAACTAAACGGCGAATTAGGCATAGGCGTAATTAGCGATACAAGGGAAGAACAACCCCTCAAGTTTGAAGCAAAAATTGGCACATTTGCTCTTTGTACTGTTGGGTTGATAAAAAATTCCCAGCAATTATTTTCTGACCTGAAAGAAAAGGGTGCAACATTTAAAAACTCCAAGCAGGAAAACGGCGCGAATATACCTAACCAAACAGAATTAGTCGGTGAGCTCATCTGTAAAGGTGAGAGCATTGTAGATGGTATACAGAAGATGTATGCTACTATTGAAGGGACAATTTCGCTACTTTTGCTCTCCGAACGGGACCGTGCCATCTATGCAGCAGGCGATAAATTCCCTCTTGTAGCGGGCTCTAAAGATCAAAGTTGGGCTGTTGCTTCCGAAACAACCGCTTTTCCAAACTTGGGATTCCATGTAGACAAGTTTCTTGACTACCGAGAAATTATTGCTTTTGGGCAAAACGGTTTAGTTACTAGAGTACAAACAACTAGTAAAAAGAAATACTGTCCTTTTCTTCATATTTACTCTGGTTTTCCCGCTTCTGATTTTTATGGTATAAATTCGGAGATTGTTCGTGAACGTTGCGGCGGTTTTTTGGCTGAAAATGACGATGTAAAAGCTGACTTGGTTCTAGGAATTGCTGATTCTGGACTTCCTCATTGTGTTGGGTACGTTAAAAGAAAGATAGAGTTGACTAAAGAAAGTATTACAAAGGCTCTTTCTGAATCAACTGCTGGAAAGATCACTCCAGCTGAATGTGAAAAAAGAGTAAACGATTCATTGGCGCTATTGGCTCCTCTTCGTCGTCCGTTGATAAAATATACTCCGGGTTGGGGTCGAAGCTATATTCCTCCTGTTCAAGAGAAACGTGAACTTGTTGCTCAATACAAGCAGGTTCCGAATCCACAAATTATCCGAGGTAAAAGCATAATTCTGGTTGACGATTCTATTAGGCGAGGTACTCAACTTAGAAATCTGTTAAGTGAGAAAATTGCGCCTTTTGAACCAAAAGAGATCCATGGACGAATTGCCTCTCCGCCTCAGTTTTATCCGTGCATTTATGACTTAGCAACTAAGCCTTGTGATCTCGCAACCTTCCAAAGAGCAAGCGAATCAGGACCTGAGGCTAATGTAGTTGCTCCTCCAGGGAGCGATGATTTTGAAGCTATGGTTGAGCGTATAAGGAAACGTATAGGTTTCTCTACACTACGTTTCCTCACAATTGAAGAGATGGTTAAGGCAGTAATCGAGGCACCGAACAATAAATATCTTAAAAAAGAAGACCTGTGCCTCTATTGCTGGACAGGTTGCGTCTAACTTCTCTCTTGCTTTTCCTATTTTGTAAATAAACAAGCCATTACAATCAAAAGTGGTCCTTTTTTTATTTCTTGGGTTAAAATATGTTTAAATTTCCTCTTAGCAGATTACAATTGGTTTTCTAATTATGAGGAAGCCCCGTTCGAACGGTGATTTGACTCTAATACCCTATGTCGGGAAGTCAATTGCATCTGACTTTGAAAAGATCGGAATTTCAAAGATCTCCGATTTAACGGGTAAA
>JAXDAO010000177.1:0-4262 GCA_034679745.1 Bathyarchaeia archaeon | reverse complement strand
AAGAATAATGGGATTTGAATGGTGACCTGTTAAGGTTGTTTTTTTGAAAATAAGGGTTTCTTGGAGTGAAAATGGAAAAAGGTTTTTGGTTGCACTCTCAACTTTATTTTGATCTTCTGTTGCATGTGCAAAGACGCGTATGTCAATGTAGCCAATTGGCAGTTTAGAAGACATCTGGTACCGAATGGTCTTCTGTATGTCGTGTGCTTTTAGCTTTTTGGTTTCTTTGCGTGGACTTTGATGGCTTCAACGTTTTCGTCGTGGCTTGATTTGCGCCGTACATCGACTGGCAGTCCTGCTTGTTGGGCTTGCTGTTTGCTTACGCCTGCTGCTTTTAGTTCATTAATGCTAAAGCCTTTGCCCTGTTTACGCTTGCCTTTTTGGCTTGTTATTTTAGGTTTAACGTGGTGAATATGGACCGTCTCCTTTACGTTGACGTTTTACGCCGTGGTGTTTCTTTGCACCCTTTCGGTGACTTGGACGCACTTTCTCTGCGCCTGCACCTCGATGATGCAAACCTCTAACGTTTTTGCCCGCACTTGTCATGCTACGGAAAACACGGCTAGTATGTTGTTTCTCAGTGATCCAGCTAATGTCTTTATCGGTCTTTATTGTTGGTGCGTTAGGATCGACAAGAATTACTTCAAACCACTTATGTTTGCCGTCTTCTCCAACCCAGTAACTGTTTAGAACTTCTAGGTTCGGAAAGTGTTTAGCGGTTCTTTCTTCCGCGATTAAGCGGATACTTTTAGCGGGTTTAAATTTGTTGACACCCATACGTTTGGGGCGTCTTCCTGATCGGGGGCGAAGCTTTCTTAGTCCACCTCTACGGACTTTTGTTCTTGCGACTATGAAGCCTTGTTTGGCTTTGTAGCCGAGTTTACGTGCTTTGTCGAGGCGTGTTGGATTCTCAATGCGCAATGTCGATGGTTGCTTACGCCATTGTATTAGGCGTTGGCGATTGAGGTCTTCGACGAAGCTTTTTTCTGGGCTCGCCCATTCTTCGGCGATATATTTGTATGCCATAGTGTTTCACTTTTTTGTGTTTTTTTGCTTGTGGTTCAGCCTTTCGGCCACATCCCAACGGACAGGGTTGTCCGCCTGCAATTTCACATCAAAGATACACCCAATGAAATAAACCTTTTCCAGAAAAATGCCAGTACCAAGCAGATGTGGAGCCTCAGGCTTCAAACTCTGAATATTCGAGAAAGCAAAATACTATATTCCACGTGAACATAATTTACATAGAGAAGGTTGGTTTGAGTGCTGATTGAAACGTTTACTGTTGGCATGTTATCAACCAACTGTTATGTAGCTAGTTGCCATGACACAAAAGAGGCAATAATAATCGACCCAGGACTAGATTATATTTCGGAATCTCAACAAATAATCGACTACATAGAGCAAGCCCAGTTGAAAATTAAGTTTATTGTAAACACACATGGACACACAGACCACGTCAAAGGAGACGCCATATTCCAAGAAAAGTACAACGTACCCATATTAATCCATAAACTCGACGCTTACTTCATTGAAAGTATAAAGAATGACAAAGCGCCAGAAAACATACTCTTAGAAGAGGGCAGCGTAATCGAGTTCGGCAAAGAAAACCTAAAAGTTATCCATACCCCAGGACACACCAGGGGCTGCATCTGCTTATTGGGGGAACACCTAGTCTTTACAGGTGACACTTTATTTGCAGGCGGTATAGGTAGAACAGATTTCCCAGAAGGTTCAATGACTGATATGAATCGTTCACTACAAAAAATAGAGAAACTACCTGATTTCATGCTCGTCTATCCAGGGCACGGAGAAACAACTATGATCGGAGAAGAAAAGAGGGTAAACCCTTTTTTGAGTGATAGAAGCCCTAACCTGATTTTCTAATTTAGGCATTTGAGTTTTGACTAAGTTCTTGCAGTGCACGTAAGCGCTTGATTATGTTCGGGTGAGTTGAGAGAATTTCAAGCAATGTGTCGCCTGAGGTAGGCTGCTTTGCAATGGTTTCTCTTAAGAGGTCTTTTTTGCTTAGGGCTTGACTTGCAAAGTTTAATTCTTCTGCGTCTACATTTGCCCGGTCAGGGTCAGAAATGAAAAGCGCCTTGTATGCAGTATTGGTTTTTGCTTGGTTCTTGTTCAGTTTGCTGCTACGTTTGCTTTCTTCGACAATCGTGATTAAGCCTGTGGATAGTTTTTCTGCACCGTTTTCAACTATAGAGGCACTGTGTCTGTCTGCATAGTATTCCCGCAAACGACTCAAGTACAATGTAAAAAGGGTGAGTACCCAAGAGAAAGCCATGAAAGCAATGCCAATCAAGGCGTTGTTACCATTTCCTTCGCTTCTGCGTTCGCCGCCCAGCATACCTGACCACATGAGAGAGTAACCGATGTAGTAGAATAGGGCTGGAAGAAAAGAAACAACCATCATTACTTGAACATCACGGTGTTTTAAGTGTCCCAATTCATGCCCAACGACAGCTTCAACTTCACCATCGTCAAGCGATTTTAAGAGGCCCTCTGTTACGGCAACTCTGCTACCAGATAGGGGTGAACCATAAGCGAATGCGTTTGGGAGCGGTATTTGTGAGAGCATTAGTTGGGGTTTTTTGATTCCACTTTTTTTACTTAACTCTGCGACCATCTGGTGCAATTTTGGATTTTCGCTCTCAGATAGGGCTTTGACTCGGTACATTGCGCCTACAAGGTAGGGGGAAAGCAACCACTGTACAACGTTGAGAACGACTACGAGTGCGCCGACTGTTATTAAGTCGAAGTATCCGACCCATAGCAGTACAACTGAGAAAACTAGGGTAGTTAAGCCAAAAATGGCTGCCAGAGTAGCAACCATAGAAAAACGAAGCTTCCAAGTATTCATGAATATTTCACGCTTGATGTGAAATTATAGATCCTTTATGGGAACTTATAACCTTTATGCGATTACCCACTAATTTAAGGTCCTAAAAGGTTAGAGCTTTATGCATTAACTCTGACCACAGATGAAATAATAAGTCGATTTGAATCATCGCTAAACCTCTGCCCCTCGTAACCACCAAAAACGCAATTGACCATAAAACCAGCCTTAGTCAACATATCAACTAACGACCTATATTTATATAAGCGTACTTCATGCACAAAAGTCATCAATCTACGTGTAGGCTTAGCGCAGATAACCCATAAATCGCGAAGGTTTCCACTATCACGGCTTATGCTTCTCCTCTGAAGAAGTAAAAAACTCGGATACTCCCTCCATTTGAAAAACTTACAAAGAAACCACTTTAAACGTAACCTCAATAGAACAGGCAGCCAAACCCATTTCAAACGCTTCAAAAAGCCTCTATGCCTATACTTGCTAGTTAACTGTTCATAGTTAAAAACATCTAAAATAAAAAAACCAGTTTTCCTTATCACTCTATGTATTTCATTGAGACTTTGCAAGTCATCTTTTTTCGACGGCAGATATCCGAAAGAGGTGTCCATGCTTATGACAGCCTCGAAGTTTGCCTCTTTAAACGGCAAAAATCGCATATCACCTCTGACCAACTCAACATTTGCATTCCGATGTTTCGCTATTCGCAGTAACCTAAAAGAAGTATCTAAACCGATAATATCATAACCAGCTGAAGTCAGAGGCCTTAAGTGGCGACCATTTCCACAGGCAATATCCAAGATGTAGCCATCAAGTTTGAGTTGATTCTTTAAGAATGCAAGTTGGAGTTCTGTCTGGTTCTTGTCTGCGATTTCTTCCCACAATTCGCCCATTTTATCAAAAACATTACTCGTCTGGTTCATCCCGTTAAGCATACTGTTTCGAGCCGCTTAAATATGCAACTTCTTATTCACTAAACCAAGGAAGCAACACAGTTGACTGAAAAGCAGGATTGGCAACACCTCTACATGCTCCTAAAACTCGCTGAAATGGGAGCCTACAACAGAACAGCCAAAATCTCAACTGAATACTTGTCCAAAAAACTGGGCATGTCCCAGCAAACAGCTTCACGGTACCTAATTGAGTTAGAACATAATGGCTGGATATTACGCAACATAAACCCCGAGGGTAGTCTAATCAGAATCGAAGAGATAGGAACTAAGAAACTCCAAAAACTTTACTCCAGCCTCAAGATCTTGATGGAAAAAGCCTACCCACCATCGGTCACGTTAGAAGGTTCTGTTTTCACCGGACTGGGGGAAGGTGCGTATTACGTTTCGAAAGAATCCTATCGCAAGCAAATCGTTGAAAAATTAGGTTTTGAACCCTACCCAGG
>JAXDAO010000176.1:0-3552 GCA_034679745.1 Bathyarchaeia archaeon | reverse complement strand
TCAACTCATATCTGCAGGATTTGGCATCTGCAGCTTAATTGCTGGTTTAGCAAGTTTTCTTGAGCCATTTACTGATTCCTACACAATATTTAGAGCAGGAGCGTTTTTTGCTCTAGCCGCTGTTTGTTTTGGGATTGTAGCTTTCGAATATATGAAAAACGTCTCAAAATCCCGATGGTACATTGCCGCTCAACCTCCAGCGTTATTCGTATTACTGTTCATATTCTTCACCGTGCTTTACGGGGGAGCTGTAAACGTTTGGTTCCCAGTTTTATTAGACGTATTTGCATTTACATTCGCTATCTTGATTATCCTATATCTCTCTTCGATGTTCAACTGGAAAACAGTGGGCATTTTCGCGGTTCTGCTAACAATATTGGATGTAATCTTGGTATTCAGCGGACCAATGGTCACAGCAGCAAAAACATTCACTGGATTAGGACTCCCAGTTTTAGTTTATTTACCAAATATACCGATCGTCTTAACTGAAGCAGGCGCGATTGGATTAAGAGGACTTGGCCTTGGCGACTTCTTCTTTGCAGGAATTTTAGCTGTCCAAACATTCAAAAGATTTGGTAAAAATACTGCATTGATGGCTGCCATAGCGATGGCATTAGCCTTTGGAATCTGGGAAGCATTTCTGCCTGAAATAACAAAATTCTTTAACATAGGCGGTTTTCCCGCAACAGTATGCATCATCACCGGTTGGATACCGGTAATCGCATGGAAACTTGTCACCACAAGAAACAAGGCAATTCCTCAACCTCCATCTCAAGCCACAACTGTTCCTTAATCAACAGTTATTCATAGCCTATCATCAAGATACATCAGTGTTTAAGGACACGGGAAAACCCGAAAATTGAAATTTAACATGCAAATATATGTCGAAAGGTTCTTAAGTAATTGGGTATTCTTCTAAACGGCAAGAAATCGGCATAATAACTGCCAATTCAGGTAACAACCAGCTTCAATAGCGAGGCAGGTTAGACCAACTAAAAAGGTTAAAATAGTCCGATGAAGAGGTGAAAAGGTATGGAAAATATTTACGCAGCAATGCTCCTTCACAAGGCAGGTAAAGAAATTAACGAAGATTCAGTAACAAAGGTTCTCAGTGCAGCAGGCATTACAGTTGACGCAGTTAAAGTTAAAGCCCTCGTAGCTTCACTCAGTGAAGTTAACATCGATGAAGCCATCAAAGCAGCTCCAACCATGATGGCAGCCGCTCCAGTCGCAGCTCCAGCAGGTGGCGAAGCAAAGCCAGCAGCAGCTCCAGCAGAAGATAAGAAGAAGAAAGCTGAAGAAGAAAAAGCCAAAGAAGAAGCAGCTCTAGAAGGATTAGGCGCCCTATTCGGGTAAAAGCCTCTCAATTTTTAACCAAATTTTTCCCAAATCTTATTTTAATAATTAAAAAAATTAATCTATCCTCAAAACACTTATCTTGAAGACAAAGCACAATGCCCTGTCCGCAGGTTATGATCATATGGGCAACATCACAGTGGCCGTTTTAGGCACTTTAGGATACGCAGGAAATATAGGTAAAAAAGGCACATCAACAGACATAACACTATACGACCTCAAAAAAGGCGAAGCAACAGTAACCCTAATAGAACCAACACGTTACCCGGAAAGGTTGGCACCACTTTTTTATGCATGCGCTCTATCCACCAAAGCCTTAGTTGTTGTAGATGAATTGAACGCTACCTTTGGTGAGCAGCTCGTTATGCTACAGTGTTGCGGGATAAAAAGCGGCTACTTTGTATTACGTAACTATATTCCAAAAGAAAAAATTTCGCCACTTATCAAGGGTACTATCCTTGAAGGATTCGAATTCGTAAACGACGATGCCAACTTGCTACGCGAGAAACTTGTAACAGAAGCCGATCAGATCAATACCTCGGAAGCCTCGTCGGTTGGAACAGTACCCATAGATCACTCTTTTAACGTAAAAGGCGTTGGTGTCGTGATCCTTGGTATAGTTGTTAACGGCAAGGTTGAGAAGCACGCAAAGCTCAAGGTTCTGCCCGGAGCTAAAACAGCCGAAGTACGATCTATCCAGAAGCATGACGACGAATCCGAAAGTGCAGTCTTAGGCGACCGTGTCGGATTCGCTCTCAAAAACGTCAATGTCGAAGATGTTGAACGCGGCGTAGTACTCACAAATGACCCTGCCGTAAAAATCTCGGACAAACTACAAACCACTGCATCACTGGTCAAGTACTGGCAGACCCCACTAAAGACTGGTATGGTTATGCACATCGGCCATTGGGCTCAATTCGTAACTGCAAAGGTTGAAGCTGCCAGTGAAGGTGGAGACTTCAGAAAACCAACCCTGACCTTGACGCTTGATAAACCGTTGGTCTATCGACCTGGTGAGAGCGCGGTTTTGATGTATTTGGAAGGTGCCAAGTTACGTGTTGCAGGGACAATAGTGCTCTCCTGATCATCAGTCACTTTTTAGGTTTTCCCCTCAGAACATTTTATCAGATTTGACAGGTTAGTTGCAATAATCCATATATCTCGAAGTTAAGCATCCACCCGTGATTGGCGATGTATCGAACTGGAACTGCTATTCTACCCCTTCATGGTGGCAAAGCCCCATCTTGGCTGACCGGCCGCATGCGTGGACTCGCTCGTGAGATAGCTAACATAATAATAGATGAGTATGGTACCGCCAATTTCATTGCACGCCTCTCGGATCCGTACTGGTTTCAAGCTTTTGGATGCGTATTGGCTTATGATTGGCATAGTAGCGGTGTAACCACAGTTGTTACTGGTGTACTCAAGAGTGCGTTGACTCCTCAAGAACATGGCGTAGTTGTTTGTGGGGGTAAAGGAAAAACTAGTCGCAAAACTCCCAGTGACATTCAAACTGTCGGCGAAAAATGGGGGTTTTCACAAGAAACGATCGACGAACTGACTTATACAAGTCGCATGACCGCCAAAGTTGATAACTCAGCGATTCAAGCAGGTTATCAACTCTATCACCATGCATTTCTTGTCACAAAAGAAGAGAAGTGGGCAGTAATTCAGCAGGGAATGAGTGATGAGGATCGTTCGGCAAGACGATACCACTGGCTAAGCGACAACACACAGGACTTCGTTGTAGAACCGCACACTGCCATAGCCTGTAATGTGAAACGTGACAAAGCCTTAAACATGGTCGCCAAACAGAGTGAAGCCGCAAGGAAAGCTTCCGTTGATCTAGCAAAAGAACCAACAAAAAAACTCATAAGTCTAATCCAATCAACAACTAAACCTAAAAACCAAGCCTCCATCCAAACATGGTTTCCCAAAACCAATGATCCTTGGATCCAAAAACAAACCTCTCTTAACATGCCCAGAAACATAAACTGGGATGCACTGAGCCAAGCATACGAGTTTCAACCACAAAACTACGAGGAACTCCTAAGCATCAAAGGGGTCGGACCAGCAACTGTTCGGGGGCTAGCGCTCGTCGCCGAGTTGGTATATGGGGAAGAACCAAGCTGGGAAGACCCCGTTAAATTCAGCTTCGCCTACGGCGGAAAAGATGGAGTGCCTTATCCAGTTGAT
>JAXDAO010000175.1:0-3627 GCA_034679745.1 Bathyarchaeia archaeon | reverse complement strand
GGTAGACTCGTCAGTTCTGATATTCTATGATCGGAAAGGCGAATTGGAAGATTTCTTGCAACAGAAAAGGAAGGAAAACTATTGCATTGTGATTCCTAAAGCGATTGTGCAGGAACTTGTTGATGAGCCAGAAGAGTTTGCTAAAGAAATTAGGGCGACCGCTCCAGAGTTGGCAAACAAAATTGCGGATTCTGTTACAAGGATTAAGGCTGCTGTGGAGCAAGGACTGGTAGAAGTTAAAGCGGTGGATTACAGACGGTACTCAAAAATCATCGATAATGTTAGAAAGTACTTGAGCAAGCTGGATGCGAAGCCAGAGTACGAAGTAAAGAAGGGTGACCCCGAAATAGTAGCGCTCGTTGTGCAGCTCTATAATGAAGCTAAGGAAAAGGTCTTTGTTGCAACGTTAGATAAGGGATTGTTAAGGGCACTTAAGCCATTTAGAAAAGAAGCCGAATATGCGGTTTTAGATGTATTGTAAGCCTTCTGCTGTTGATAAGCCTAAGTTTTAGTTACCGCTTAAGAGGGTATTCCCTTTTGTTCCTGAGGATTATAATAGTGACTACGGCTATGATTGCGACTGCAATTGATAGTCCGATTACAAGTGGAGTTATAAACGGTTCGCCTGATTGGTTCCAGTAGAATACTTGGCTATATTTTCCACTGGCAGGATAAGCTGGGTCTTCATAGACTATGTCTAGTTTGGAGCCATACGTCTCTAGTTTGTTTTGGATTTGTGTCCAGATTTGGCTTGAAGTATTGTCTGCGTCCCATAAGCCCCAGATGGTGTCGTTTGCATGTCTCATTCCCCATCCGTAGTCTTTTGGTAGAACCAACGCTGCCTCAGCCTTAATTCCTCCATTCACAACACTGCTATTTGATACCACATCGTTCCAAAAGCGCCGGAGAGCTTGGAAATGCTCATCTTGCAAGGTTCCATAAGGACCATCCATATGGTCAGCGTAGTTAAAGATAAGCACATAGTTTGCTCCGCATTCATAGGATGTTCGCATTTGCTCAAACATTTCATCTCCATTTGGCAGATACGGCGGCTGATTATATTTCCAAGTTATTATTGTACCCCAATCCTTACCCTGCAAATTAGCCGCTCCCCTTACTAAACCAATCTCTTGAGCAACCGTGTTATTCCAGCCTAACTGAGCGAAGACCGTGTCATAGCCACCAAGATAATCAAACCAGTACAGCCCATAGTCTGAGGTGAAAAGGTTAACGTTTGTTGGATTGTCAATAGAGTTTAGGATGTACCGCTGCATGTTCACATAGATG
Source organism: Bathyarchaeia archaeon (assembly GCA_034679745.1). Classification (GTDB taxonomy): domain Archaea; phylum Thermoproteota; class Bathyarchaeia; order Bathyarchaeales; family Bathycorpusculaceae; genus Bathycorpusculum. Next base: position 2,340 of record JAXDAO010000175.1, on the reverse strand, counting down.
TTTGCTGTTTCAGTGTAGGTTTGAAACGGTCTTGAATCCCATACTTGCTGATAAGCTTCAAACTGAGAAATGTTCCCTGCATCGGTTACAAGTGTCCCGTTTTCGTCCTGCACCTCACCGTTTGGTTGATACACAAGCTGTCGATTAGATAATATTTCTCCGCTTGAAGAAGTTCCATTTGAGAATGATATTGTGCCGTTTGTAAAGTATATCGTACTGTTGAATGTCGAAAACAAATGAACCCCAGTAGGACTGTCTTGACTTGCCGATTGGCGTATAGAAATCTCTCCTGAAGAATAATTGAAGCTATAACTATTGAGATATGAGCTATCAGTGGATTGCCCCCATTGCTCTACTCGACTTTCTTTCACAGCCTTGGCTATTGAATATCTTGTCGAGTTGTCTAAAAGTCCGCTGACTCCGTAGCCATCAAGCATTTTTCCGCCAGGCTCATCCTGATAATATACGCCTAAGAAATGGCTACCCCAACGTCCTGGAGCAATGGCGAGGAAAGCATCACAAGTAGTGTTAGTTGTAACACCGTAGTAGCCAAAGGACACTATTACGTTTAACCCTGCGTTGACAGCATAATCACATATCTTCTCCGTAGCATCAAGGTTATTCATAAGAGGCCCAGATTGGATAACAAACAGGTTAGTGTAATTCTTGACTTTATCAATTAGTTGCTGGGCTTCGGTAACTGAGCTGCCGCCGTAAGTTACGCCAACATAGAACGGTTGGGGTTCTTCTGCCTTTACAGTACCTATGGTGTTAGTGACAAATAAATGTGCTATTGCAAGGGCTATTAAGAACACTGTAACTACCGAAAAAGCTGTTGCTTTCTTCATTACTATCAACTTTTGTAAGCTTGGTGTTTTTCTTGGTTGTATACTTGAGGGTTTATTTAATTTACGCAACTGCAAGCGAAATGGGCTTAAAGCCGTTACGAGCTAAATTGCAGCCTGTTGCCATAGTGTTAGCTGCAGATGACATCTGAACTGTTCCTCTAAAAGAACAGTGTGTTCCTTTGGGAGAGCTAAATATACGCCTAACTATCAACATATTAGAGGGATAAAATGAACACAAAAAAATCAGTATTCATAATATTTGCGTTCGTAGTGCTGTTTATCCCATTGGGGCAGCTTTCAACAGTTTATTCTGAACCTGTTCCACAAAATATAGAGGACGTGTCACTTGCCTTCTTAACCCAAGTGTTTCCTCTAAACTCTAGCCACTACAACATTACAGTTAACCATGTTCTGACTATTGACTCCAACCCCATACCAACTCAATCAGTCGGTTATTTTCTCAACTCGCCAGACAGCAACCTCGCGGCAGGCTTCCTGTTCAAAGACGGTAAACTGTATTCTGTTAGCTTAAGCGTCATAAACGGTTCAGTAGTCACGGCTCGACCGTATGTAAACTTAAACGATCAAGCCAAGGACTTTCTGGTGAAGTATCAAGCGTTTAGCGGTGCTGACTCCAAAGACCTAATCCGGCTGCTTGACCAATTTGACGAGGGCAAAAGTACGCCGATAACTTTGGGTAATATCAGTTTCCGTGTATCCCATCTAGAAATACCCACCACGGGAACCCTAACAACATCCTACTGGTGGCTATATTCATTAAACGGTACCGATGATATCGATGTCGGATTTACTTTCGCCAATAATACGTTCGCTGGCTTTTCTGACTCGCGTCAACTCCACTTGGGCAGCAAGGAGGCAATAAACGTAGCAGCGGATTACGCAGTTATTGCCACTAATCAAGGACAGATAAACAAAGCAGACATAGACAGAAGCAGTTCAGTAGCGGAATTCCATCCTATGTCTCAAAATGGAACTCTAAAGCCCTGCTGGAACGTCACCTTGGAACTCAACCGTACTGATTCAGGAGGTGTTGGCATTCTTCAAATGGATGTTTGGGCGGATACAGGTGAAGTCTTCAACTTCAATTCTGCAGGGATTGGTTCGCTTCTGGCTAACAATTCTGTCAGGTTACCAATTCAGGGTGCGGAGATAGTTTTTCTTGGGGTGGCAGTTGGAATTGTCCTCATAGTATTGTTGGTAGCGGCAATTGTGATGTTGCTACGTAGAAAAGGCTGCTAATCTGCTAGCTGCCATAAAAGGCAGTCCCGTTTGTGATTTTTTTAATTTTAAAGAAGGGGGAGAGGATACGATGTTTGCCTCTACAAACGAATGGTTTCTTACTACTTGTCGTTTGGCTATGCGCTTCTAGCTTACTATCCTTACGCTATCGATAAATACATAGTTCCTTATGAGTGGCGAGTATGGTATTGTGTACGGTGGTGGTGTCCAGAATTAAAACGCGATTTGAGTG
>JAXDAO010000174.1:0-11727 GCA_034679745.1 Bathyarchaeia archaeon | reverse complement strand
GACGAAGTGTACCCAATATACAGCCGCCCAATGATTAGTGATTTTGTCAGAGGCAAAGCAAACTTCTCCAAGATGAAATGTCGAGGTGACGCTTTCTGGACTGAAAACAACCTCCAAGTAGTAATCGGCAAAAAAGCAGTCGCCCTAAACTTGCTTGAAAAAACATTAGTGCTCGAGGATGGTGAAAAGCTTACTTACGAGAAGGTTCTGCTTGCTACAGGTGGCAAACCCTTCGTGCCCAAGATTGAAGGTCAAGACAAAGATGGTGTATTCACATTTACAACTATTCATGATGCCCAATGCATAGCAACCAAAATAGACGCAATCAACGCCAAATCCGCAGTAGTAATTGGCGCAGGCTTGATTGGGCTAAGTGTAACCGAAGCGCTCACAAAGCGAGGCTTAAAAGTTACAATGGTTGAGTTGCAAGAAAAAATCCTCAGTTTGCTCCTAGATCCCCAGGCTTCAGAAATAGTCGAAGGCGTCGTGAAGGCGTGCGGTGTGGACATTGTGACGGGGCAGTCAGTTCAGAAAATCATCGGCAAAGTCGGCAATGAAGAGGTAGTTGGTAGCGTGATATTAACCAAGGGTAGTACAGTATTATGCGATTTGGTTATAGTCGCGATTGGTGTAGTCCCAAGAACTGAACTCGTTTTAGGCACAATTGTAAAAACCAACAGGGGAATAGTCGTTGACAATACTATGCAGACCAACGTGCCCGATGTTTATGCCAGTGGAGATGTAGTTGAAGCCTACGATTTTATCTTAAACCAGAACCGTCTGTTACCGCTTTGGCCTCTAGCTATTCAAGAGGGACGTGTAGCAGGCTACAACATGGCAGGTCAAAAAACCACCTACAACGGTGGCACAAACATGAGTAGCCTAAAATACTTCGGCATACCCATCGTTTCTATAGGCTTAGCTAACCCTCAACAAGACACAGCACTAGAGATACTCGTAAAAAGTGATAACGAGCACAAAGTGTACAAGAAAGTTGTCCTTAGGGACAACGTAATCGTCGGTTTGACGCTGGTTGGTTGCATCGAACGTGCAGGTGTCCTCTTCTATCTCATGAAAAACGGGGTTAACGTTAAGAAGTTTAAGAACCAATTGCTCTCCGACGAATTTGGCTTAGCCACACTTCCAGCCGGTCTGCAGAAGAAAATGAGCGTGATACAATAATATGGATAAGTATGATCAAAAAATAATCAATCCTTACGGGGATGACAAGGATTTCTCAGCCTGCGGCATTTTTGCCATGATGAACACTGAGGGCACACGGTTCGGTTCCAAGGACCCTGTCAATGCGATGGTGAACATGCATGACAGAGGCAACGGTTTAGGCGGAGGCTTCGCAGTTTACGGCATCTACCCTCAATTCAAAGATTACTACGCTTTTCACGTTATGTACCTAAGTAAGGATGCTAAAGAAAGGACAGATCGTATCCTCGCCTCTAGATTCGATATCATCTATGACGAAGAAATGCAAACAAGACCCGCAAACGTACGTGATCCCCCTGTAGTTTGGCGCTACTTTGCATCACCCAAGAAGCGTCGACCTGCAGGACAAACCGAAGAAGACTACGTAGTAGAAGCAATCATGCGCATAAACACGGAAAGCGGCAAAGCCTTCGTTTTCTCAAGCGGTAAAGACATGGGTGTTTTCAAAGGTGTAGGCTTCCCCGAAGACGTAGCAGACTTCTTCTGTCTAGAAGATTATCAAGGCTACCTCTGGTCGTGCCACAGCCGTTTCCCAACTAACACTCCAGGTTGGTGGGGAGGAGCACATCCATTCAACGTCTTAGACTGGACAGTAGTTCACAACGGCGAGCTCTCATCGTATGGCATAAACCGTCGTTACCTCGAAATGCACGGTTACAAATGCACTATGGTTACGGATACAGAAGTCCTAGCTTACGCAGTCGATCTGCTAATGCGTAGACAGCGCTTGCCAATAGAATTGATAGTGAAGGTATTTGCCTCACCACTATGGAATGAAATCGATAGCATGGAACCCAAAAAAGCAGAGTTACTCCGAACACTACGGCAAACGTATGGGAGTTTACTCATGAATGGACCTTTCAGCATAGTCATAGCGCATCATGGCGAAATGATCGGGCTAACTGACCGAATAAAACTACGGCCATTAGTCGCAGGCCAAAAAGGCGACACAGTATACCTATCATCAGAAGAAGCCGCTATACGGCTGGTTTCTCCGCAGTTGGATCGCTTTTGGTGTCCAAGAGGCGGCGAACCGGTAGTTGCAAGACTAAAGAACTACAACACAGGTGGCGTCTAAAATGAAAAGCTACGTTATACCAGAATACCTCGTAGAACGTGACGCGCGACGCTGTATACGCTGTAAAGTATGCGTTAACCAATGCACTTATGAGAGCCACTGCTATGACCCGGAATCTGATACTATAGTTAGTAAAGAAGAAAACTGTGTTAACTGCCAACGTTGTGTAACTTTCTGCCCTACGCGTGCGATTACAATTCGAAAGAATCCTAATGCTAACAGAGAAAACGCTAACTGGACTTTTGATGCAATACGTGATCTCAAGCGTCAGTCCGAAAGTGGAGCTGTCCTCTTAACTGGTATGGGCTGTGATAAACCCGCTTTCACCTACTGGGACCGGTTGCTGCTAAACGCAAGTCAAGTCACCAACCCATCCATCGACCCTCTACGTGAACCGATGGAAATCCGAACATACTTAGGCGCAAAACCAGACCACCTCGACTTCGACATGAGTAACGGCGACATAACCCTACAAACAAAAATAGCGCCACAACTCTGCCTCGATACACCCATCATGTTCTCAGCCATGTCCTACGGCGCAATCAGCTTAAACGTCCACGAATCACTTGCACGTGCAGCAACCGAATGCGGTACATACTTCAACACCGGCGAAGGCGGTTTAGACAAGAGCCTCTACAAATACGGAGACCATGCGATTGTCCAAGTTGCATCAGGACGCTTCGGTGTACACCCAAACTATCTAAATGCAGGCGCAGCAGTCGAAATCAAAATCGGACAAGGCGCAAAACCAGGTATCGGCGGTCACTTACCAGGCGAAAAAGTTACTGAACCCATCGCCAAGACGAGAATGATCCCTCAAGGCACTGATGCCCTTTCACCTGCACCTCAACATGACATTTACTCGATTGAAGATTTACGCCAGTTAGTTTATGCTCTAAAAGAAGCCACCAACTACACGCGACCAATCTCGGTTAAAATCGCAGCAGTGCATAATGCCCCGGCAATTGCAAGTGGTATCGTTCGTGCAGGTGCAGATATCGTCGCTATTGATGGTGTGCGAGGTTCGACGGGCGCAGCGCCTAAGGTAATTCGAGATAACGTAGGTGTACCCATCGAGTTAGCGTTAGCGCAGATTGATCAGCGGCTTCGTGAGGAGGGCATTCGAAATCAAGCTTCCATAGTAGCGGCAGGGGGCATCCGGAGTGCCGCAGATGTATTCAAAGCAATAGCCTTGGGTGCTGACGCAGTTTACATCGCCACAGCAGCCCTGATATCAATTGGCTGTACTGTATGTCAACGATGCTACACAGGTAAATGCCCGTGGGGTATAGCTACCAGCGACCCGTGGATTGGTAAACGGGTCAACCCTGATATCGCTTCAAAACGCCTCATAAACTTGCTCCATAGCTGGAGCCTAGAAATAAAGGATATGATGGGCGGCATGGGCATAAACGCGATCGAAAGTTTACGTGGCAACAGGCTAGCTCTGCGCGGCGTTGGCTTAAACCAAATAGAGCTAGACGCACTTGGTGTGAAAATGGCAGGAGTATAAGGAAATGCAAGTACCACAAAGAGTTAATCCAACAGAAATAGACCCTAACTTTCAAAAACGCATAACCTACGAAGGCAAAGTGGTTAAAGTAGATGCTACTAGCCTCTATTTCAAAGACCTCAACAGCATACTCCGTGCATTAGTACAGAGTGGTGGCATAGAAAAAATTGAAGTCCATAACGTCTGTGGCCAACGTTACATAGGTACCGACCTAAACGTCAATCTTCAAATTGATGTTTATGGCACACCGGGCAACGATTTAGCGGCGTTCCTAAATGGTCCGAAAATAATCATCCACGGCAACGCTCAGGATGCAAGCGGCAACACAATGAACGAAGGCGAAATTGTTGTGCATGGTCATGCAGGTGATCTGACAGGTCACAGCATGAGAGGCGGTAGAATATTCGTTAAAGACTATGTCGGTTATCGCGTTGGCATCCACATGAAACAGTACGAACGAAAAGTACCAACTATAGTCATCGGCGAAACTGCAGGTGACTTCCTAGCCGAATATATGGCAGGCGGCGTCATCTGTGTCCTAGGTTTAAACTTAAAAGAAGGCGAAAAATGCAATTCTCGCTTTGTTGGCACAGGTATGCACGGCGGCGTCATTTATGAACGCGGCGAAATATTCACTCCTGAAGCAGGCACTAAAGTAGAACCAACAGGCAAACGAGATCTTCAAGCTATTACGAAACTTATCAAAGACTACGTTGATTACTTCGGCGGTGACGCCAAAACAATTCTTTCGGCGAAGTTCTACAAGATATCACCAATTTCCACTCGACCTTACGAGAAACTCTACTCCCATTAAACCTTCGATTTTTCTTACTTTTGTGATTGTATAGTCTCAACCACATACCAATAAAGGTGTAAAAACACATTCTGTTACAAGTCCTAAAGTGTTTCACGAATTAGGAGGCTGTTATGTATGAGTAAGAATAAAGGCAAAAAGCCGCCCCCATACTTCTATGATGGGCCACCATTAAGTAAAAAAGAGAAAGAAGAAGAAACTGACGATCCCTACGATTCAGCAGTAAGAGAGAACATGCTGGACAATGATGAAATCACTGATGCTGAAAATGGCTTCATGATGGGAAGAGAGCAAGAGCCGCCGAGCAAAAAACAAACGCTCAAAAATGCTATCAGTCATACCGATGAAATCGCTACCGAGTTAGCTAAGGAAGACGCAGAAGACGACTAGAACTAAATTTGGATCTTAAATTCTATGTTCGCAAGAGTTAACCAATCCGATTTGTTGACTAAACCAAAAATAGGCGGTTACTTCTTTTTCTTAAGCGAAGCTTCCTCTTCTTTATCCTCTTTATCTTTTGAGACCTGTGTGTAGTAGTATTCCTCGATCCCTTTCTGGAACTTATCCATCTGTGAGCCCTCTTTGTTTACGCGTGGTCGGAAGGTGACAGAATCTCTGCGGAAGGTTATGTCCATTTCTTTGAGGAAAGTGTTCATACCGCCTCTGAGGGTTGTTGGTGGATGTGCTAAGCCACTGGATCCCGGCTCGCCGTTGAAAACCATCAAGCGGTCTGCAATAAAGTCTTGCGTGACAACGTCGTGTTCAACCACGAATGCTGGGATGCCATGCGCTTCTACAACTCGTCGTAATGTTTTCGCAATGTTTAGCCGTTCTTCAACGTCTAAATATGCACTTGGCTCGTCAAGCAAGAATAGATCCGCTTTTCGACTTAGGCACGCGGCTATAGCGACTTTTTGTAATTCTCCGCCACTAAGTTCCATAACGTTGCGATCCATCAGGACTTGAAGTCTGAGTGGTGTAGCTATTTCGGTTTTGTACCAGCTTGAAGTAAAGTTGTCTTTAGCCACATTCATCAGCAGTTCTTGTACAGTGCCCTCGTAGTCTGGAGCGATGTATTGGGGTTTGTAGCTAACACTTAACTTACCTAGAGTCTGTTTATCATCAGTCTCTTCTATCCCTGCTAAGATTTTTACGAACGTGGTCTTTCCGATGCCGTTGGGGCCAAGGATGCCGATTATTTCGCCTATGCGTATTTCGCCGGGTTCTATCGCAAGTTTGAAGCCTTTGAATGTTTTTTCCATCTTGTCCCATTTGAGTAAAGGAGCGCCTATGTTTTCGCCTGCGGTGGGTGGTTTCTCATGGAAAATGATACTTTCTTTTCGGAACATTATGTTCTCGTCAGGAATGTAACCTTGCAAGTAAATGTTAATACCTGTTCTGACGCCGTGTACATGTGAAACAACTCCGTAAACTCCTGGTTCTCCGTAAAACACACAGATTTGATCAGATAAGTAGTCGATGATGGCTAAGTCGTGTTCAGCTACGATTATAGTTTTTTGTTGCTCCTTTAGGCTGCGGATCGCTCGGGCTACGACTAATCTTTGCTTTACATCTAAGTAGCTGGATGGTTCGTCGAATAGGTAGACATCTGCGTCACGGCTAAGGGCTGCCGCAACTGCTACACGCTGCAATTCTCCTCCGCTTAGTACATCAAGAGGTCTGTCCCAGATCTTTTTAAGTTCGAGTTCTTCTGCAATTGCGTCCAACTGTTTTCGCTCATCAACTTTTTCCAAAAGGTCTCCTGCTTTGCCTGTGACTGCTTTGGGTATCTTGTCAACGTACTGTGGTTTGCTGCTGACCTTGAGTTGTTTTTGACTAAGTTTTTGGAAGTAATCTTGGAGACTTGAGCCTCGGTAGTATTGGATGATTTCTGACCATTCAGGTGGATTATCGAATTCGCCTAAGTTTGGTTTGAAGTCACCAGCAAAAACCTTTAACGTTGTACTTTTTCCTATACCATTTTGTCCAAGCAAACCCAAAACTGTACCCGGCGAGGGCATGGGTAAACGGAAAAGTTTGAAACTGTTAGCGCTAAAGCGGTGGCTGCAGTCTTTTTCTAGTTCATCTGGCAAGTTGACGATACTAATAGCTTTAAAGGGGCACTTTTTGACGCAAATGCCGCATCCGCTGCAAAGTGTTTCGGATATGATGGCTTTATTGCCTTCCACACGTATCGCTTCTACTCGGCTTCTTACCATGGGGCAGAAGCTTACGCAGAGTTGGTTGCATTTTTTGACTTTGCATTTGTCAGTGTCTAATACGGCTATTCGCGTCATTTGTAAACTTCCAAGTATGAATTGAAATAGTAAGTTATAAATCTAAATTATCAATCGATTGGATTAGACGTATTCTTAAGGTATTATCTGAAAGTGACCTTTTGATTTTTTCACTAACTTGGTGTCGAAACTAATGAAAGACGTTTAGTTTTTTAAAACAAGAAAATATGTACCGCATTATAAATTTGAATCTGCTATGTATTGATTTTCTGTTGATCGTTTTTCTTTTATACGTACAATAAGGAAAAAAAATGGTTTATCAGAGGCCTAATTCAATAAGTTTGATTGGGTTATTTATCTCGATGGATCTTGTGCCTGTTAAGATGCTTGAAAGCTTGGGTTTAGCTTGAGACCCTAAAGTAGCTACTAAATCGCCCTTGTATGAGAGCGTAACTGTTACACCTGCATTTGAAAGTTCTTCTGCCACTTCCTTTAGTATCCCCAGGTTACTCTGCGCGGCACCTATGCTTTTTGCTATGCCTTTGCTTCCCTCTTTTTTACGGGTTGCTTTCAATGCTTCTTTCAGTATGGTTTTGTTGATAGCATCGATGTCTATTTTTTTATCAGCGACTCTGATTTTTATGGAATCTACGTTATTTGTTGAAACAGTGATCTTTCCTGACTCTAATATCTCGCTTAGAATCGTTGCAAACGGCATCTCTTTGTTATCCTGAAAGCTACGTTTTTGCTTCTTTGGAGTAAACGATGTCTAAAACGATTGAACCGTTGATTTTTGTCTTAAGCGCTCCCATTTCAAGGGTGAGGTCTTCAAAGCTTAGTCTAATATCTGATTCTTTACCAGCGAGCTTGTCCATTATTGCTATCATAGTATCGGCCATTTCATGGGCATTTTTTTCTAATGCTTTATTCGTTTTTGTTTTTTCCATTAGAAACACTGAATAAATCTACACAATAATCACCTAAAAAGTTATTGCCAAATAAGTGTTAGCCGATTTACCAAATAAACATAAAGAGAATCTAGCGACTATCTAAACTGAATTCAAAAGAAAGATGTAGTAAAATTATTTGTTTGTTAGTTTACCATTCTTCTTCTTCCCATTCTTCATCCTCGCCTTCTTCCCATTCATCTTCTTCTTCGAATATCATGTTCCTTTTTCACCTCCAACATAAACCGCTTTATGCTATCCTTAGCTTGGCAAGGTTTAAGCATTTAGATTCGTCAGTTGTCGTTAAAGCATATCAACATCTTTGAGGAAGAACGTACTTTGCACTCAAGTTTTTGTACAACTTTTCTGAGAAGCATAATTTTTATGGAAAACCCTTTTACCGTAAAGTCGGATAGTTCATCAAAATAGATAAATTCTGCCACTTCTGAAATTAAGCTCGGGATGATGTGAGGCGACGGCTTCGAGCCAAAAGCTGTGAGAAATCGTCAATCATCGCTGACCCAAATAATGCTTTAATTAAATTTTGCAGTTTTTTAGCCACTTTTTAGGGTTTTAAACGTTAACTTTGCTTGAATTTTTGCTAAAAGTATTTATACGCGCCACCCCAAACAGATGAATGTCACATTAACTCATGTATCACAAAGCTCAAAGCTTTTAAAGAATCCATGAAAAAAGATCTGTGGCAGAAGAAATCAGAAATAAAATGCAAATTCAATCATTTAAGGACTTACCATTAGCACCAGAAGTCCTAAGAAGTATAAACGAACTCGGGTTTGACACACTTTTTCCAATCCAAGCCCAAGCAATATCGCCCCTGCTCGAAGGCAAAGACGTCATCGGGCAAGCACAAACCGGAACAGGCAAAACAGCCGCTTTCGGTGTACCCATGGTACAAAATTTGAATCATGAAGTCCGAGGTGTTCAAGGACTTGTATTGGTTCCCACACGCGAGTTAGCCAATCAAGACGCTGATAACATAGCTAAATTTGGTAAATTTTCAAAGACAAAAGTTCTTGCTGTTTATGGTGGAGAATCAATCAACAAACAGATCCATGCGTTATCAAATGGAGTTCAAATCGTTGTTGGTACTCCAGGTAGACTTATCGATCTCATGGAGCGGCGTGTACTAAACCTAGCTTCGGTCCGTTTCGTTGTTTTAGACGAAGCAGACCGTATGCTCGACATGGGTTTCATCGAAGACATAGAATTCATCCTCTCCAAAACACCCAGAGACCGTCAAACCGCTCTCTTCAGCGCAACCATGGACGAATCAGTCATGCGCTTATCCAACAAGTACATGAAAAATCCTCAGAAAATCCTAGTGAGTAAAGACGAAATTGCTCTAACACAGATGAAACAATTCTATGCAGTTATGAATCAAGGTGGCAAACTCAATGCACTTTGCGATATTCTTCAAGATGACCGCGTTGAAAAAGCGATAATTTTCTGTCGAACACGACATGAAACAAGCCGCTTAGCTGACCAACTGTACAAAAGAGGTTTCCGTACTCAAGTTCTCCATGCAGGTTTCACGCAAGCACAAAGAGACCGGTCGATCAATGAATTCCGTCATGGAAGAAGGAATTTACTCGTAGCCACGGATGTAGCAGCCAGAGGACTAGACATACCAGATATCACTCATATAATCAACTATGACGTACCAGCGGATCCTCCAGTTTACTTCCACCGGATAGGTAGAACAGCGCGTAAAGGCGAAGACGGAACCGCAATTACTTTGGTGAGTTATGGTGAAATGTCCAACTTTCACAACATCAAAGCCTTGACAAAGACTAAAATCGAAGAAATCAAGGGCGCAGCAACTGCTGCAAGCGAAGATTCGCCAATACAGAGTTTCTTCTAAGTCCCCTTCTTCTTATTTTACTCTTTTTTTGATTAAAAAATAAAAGCGCAATTCTCCCACTAATGGGGAGTTAAGAGTAAAATCTTATCAAGAATTGCCCAGAGTTTCATTAATCTTTGTAATTAAAATGCTCTACGGGACGAGAGGGTGGCAAGTTGGTTTCTGGTTAAAGGACTTTTTTCTGGTGCTTGTGTTCTTCACTATTTACGTAGCAACGGTGAGGTGGAAGAAACTCTGAACTTAATTGTTGACTCGAATGCAAGTTTTTTCAGTTATTTTGGTGACCGAATTTTTTTAGGTATGCCTAAATATTTATTAGCTTGACTGAGGAATTTAGGTATGCCTAAAAATGAGTTGAGGGCAAATGGAGCAAAAATCAACACAAGATTACCTAAAAGCGATCTATGGGCTATCAAAGAACGGAGACCTAATTAGCACAACACAAATTTCCCAAAAACTGGACGTTGCCCCTGCTAGCGTAACAGAAATGCTAAAAAAACTATCAGAAGAGGATTATGTTAAGTATTCACCATACCACGGTAGCAGCCTAACCGAGAAAGGTCTTCAAGAAGCAAAAAGAATAACAAGAAAACATCGCCTGCTAGAAACTTTCCTCTCAGAGGTATTACACATTAGAAAAGACAAGGTTCATACGGAGGCTTGCAAGATGGAGCATGCCCTGTCTGATGAAGCAGAAGAATCCCTCTGTCGTCTGTTAAAACATCCGGACATTTGCTCTGACGATGGTAAAACGATACCTGCCTGCGACCTTCCCTTCACAACTTGCGAAGAATGCATAAAACTGCACAATCAAGGTCTAGAAGAAGTTGGAAAACGAAAAGAAAATCTAGTTGCCTTAAGCGAACTAAAACAGGGGCAACCCGGTAAGATCCATTTCATTCGCGGCGGCCACAATGTGCTTCAGCGCCTCCTAGATATGGGCTTAACACCGAGCACAAAAATTACTTTAATTAAAGCTGCACCGTTCGATGGTCCAATAGAGGTTCTGGTCAGAGGCTCTAAATTGGCCCTCGGCAGAGGAATAGCTTCCAAGGTTTTCGTTGAGCCGGCATCCAAAGAAAACGCATAGGCGGTAATCGATGTTTTCCAAGCAGAAAAAAATAGGTATAGCCGAAAAAAACACCAAGTACTTAACCATCGCCTTAGCAGGAAATGCCAACGTAGGCAAAAGCGTAATCTTTAACCAGTTAACAGGTTCCAACCAGATAACCGGCAACTGGCCGGGAAAAACCATAGACCGAGCAGAGGGTATTTTGAGCTTCGAAGGTTACGACATAAAAGTCATAGACTTACCGGGCATCTAGTCTTTCTCGACGTTCTCCATGGAAGCATTGGTTTCACGAGACTACATCGCGCTGGAGAAACCCGATGTCGTCATTAACGTGCTTGACGCTTCAGTTTTGGAGCGAAACCTGTTCTTTACTCTTCAATTGCTTGAGATGCAGGCACCGCTGGTTCTCTGTTTAAATCAAGTGGATGTAGCGAAGAGTAAGGGCATGATAATCGACAAAGATAAACTTCAAACCTCATTAGGTGTACCTGTAGTTTTCTCTACTGCAACACGCGGCGAAGGCATCTATGAAGTTGTCCGCGAAGCCGTTAAAGTCGCTACACAAAAACCTAAACCTCGTCCATTTAAGTATAGAAAAGAACTTGAAGAAAAAATTGAACAACTAAAAACACTAATCGACAAAGAGAACCTTAGCTTGCAGTATCCCTCACGTTGGCTAGCGATTAAGCTACTAGAAGGCGACTCAAAAATAACCGAAATAGTCGCTATCAAATCAAAAGTAGTCTTAGCCGCATCAAAAGTCATCGCAGCAGATCTGCAGAAAAGCTGCCAAGAGCCCTGCTTCTCAATCATCGCCCAAGAACGCTATGCACTGGCTAGCTCAATTGCTGCCAACGCGCTTCAGCAGAACGAGATCTGGACAACATTCTCAGATAAGCTTGAGTGGTTAACGACACATAGAGTCTGGGGTTACTTCACTTCAGCAGGCGTCGTTGTTGGTTT
>JAXDAO010000173.1:0-4445 GCA_034679745.1 Bathyarchaeia archaeon | reverse complement strand
CCAACTGGAGCCATTGCAGAGGTCATCAACAGCAACTTCGGCAACTTTGAACGTTTCAAAAAAGCCTTCACAGCCGCAGCCGTGAGCACTGAAGGTTCAGGCTGGGCCGCGCTTGCCGTTCATCCCTGCATAGACCGCGCATTCATTGTACAAATCGAGAAACACAACGTCAACGCGTTCCCCAACTGTACAATCGTAATGGCCCTTGATGTCTGGGAACACGCATACTACGTGGACTACAAGAACGACCGCCCGAAGTTTGTGGAAGCCTTCTGGAATGTTGTGAACTGGGATAAAGTCAACGAGAATCTAGCGCTTGTGAAATAAACATTAAACTGCCTAACTTTCTTTTTTATTTTTTGTATTATCTTTATGTTTTATTGGTGGCCCTCTATTTTTTTGAGTATCGCACTTTGCCTTTTAGTATACCTTGTGGTTAAACCTTTGTAAAGGTAAATCGATACGGCAGCGATACTTTTCGTGGGATCATTTCTCATCACAATTGAGTAGAGATGGAATAGTTTGATTCCAATTGTATCTTTAGAAATCTGTCCGTTAGTCAATTTTAGGGCAAGTGAGATTGCATCGTTAATTGAGCTGCCAGCTGCAACGATTTTTACTTCGTCAAATTTTGCCAGTCTAAGTAAGCTGATGGTTAGAAGCCGCTCCATAGTTGCTGCTCTGCTGACGCTGATTGTTTGCTCAGCAATATCTTTCATGCTCTTTTCTTCTTTTTCAGCTAATGTAGAGTAATCGCCAACCTGTTTTTGTGATAAATGCGCTGAAACCGCAGATACTTTGCCAAAGGCAGGCACTTCAAGAGATGCTATGTCTATATCGTCGACGTAAACTTTAGCGATTTCAGTTGCCATGTTTATGGCTGAGCATGCTAAAAACATTGAATCATTCAAGCCGACAATATTCACTTCGCCAGTTTCCATTATGCCTGAGATTATTCCCTCAACTATATCGGTTATTTTTGCTGAAGCATCTGTTGGTTGAAGTAATATAATTTTTCCTGTTGGTTCTTGGCTCATAGCGGTTCCTAAGGTTAATCGAGCGCCTTCTAATATAACACTTGCCGATGATGAACCCCTTATGGCGGTAAGGTTATTTTAATTGCCGCTGTCGGACACTGCATCTCACACGCTAAGCATTGGATGCATTCTTTTTCATGGATAGGATCTGATTTGCGATTTGACAATGGATGCCCCGGTGAATCAGCCCACACATACAATGATACAGGGCAGACATCTATGCATACACCGTCCCCAACACATACGTCCCAATCTACTGCGCTTGTTGTTCCATGTATTCCAAGCTTAGTGGGTGGTTCAACTGGTCCCCAAATTTTATGACCGTTATGTTCGCTTACTACTTGACGATTCTTTTGAAAATCAGGATCGATTGGCAAAAACAATTCACCGCTTTAACTTCGGGGAAGCAGTGATATTAGGTTTTCCGCAAAGCATTTTGGCAACCCGACATAAACTATGTATTGGTCCATTTATGGTCAAATATAACCTGCCCGCAGGCATGAGATACTCAACCCTAGATGAGCGAGAGAAATTTTACAAAACAGAATTCGATCCTCAGAGAATCATCGAATGGTTTGGAAAAAACTTAGGCAGAACCAAGTTTGCAATAATTATGGGCAAGCATACAAAAATTTATCGCCAAAAATACAAGGAAGATGCCTCAACAACCATAATAATAGATGAATACAGGGATTTAGATGATGTACAACTAGAAATTCTCGAGTTTCTGCCAGAAGCAGTTTATTATGACCGCAATGTATACGATGAAAATGACAAAATAATCGGGCAAGAATTGGCTTTTGATCTTGATCCTGAAAATGTAGTTTGCCCAGTTCACGGTACCCTACAAGACAAAATAAATCAAAGCCAAGGCCTGAGTTTTTGTGAGATAGAGTTGGAAATTGTGAGAAAAGAAGCAATCGAGCTTTTTGAGTTTCTCGGACGTCGTTTTTCCGATTTGAAGATAGTTTATTCGGGCAGAGGGTTCCATTTACATGTTTTAGACAAAGATGCATATCAACTCACAAACGAAGAACGGTTATCAATAGCTGGAGAAGTAAAACAGTCTGGATTTCACATCGACGAATGGGTTACCTCAGGAGAATACCGCTTAATCCGACTCCCATACACTCTAAACGGTTTAGTCTCAAGAATAGTGTTACCACTAAAAAAAGAAGAATTAGAAAGCTTCGACGCAATCCACGATAAGCGTTGCCTGCCACAATTTCTGATTGAAACTACTTTTTGACTGCCTTTGCTTTTTTCTCGCCTTTACCATAATAGTAAGCTTGCTTTTTCTTTTGTTCTTCAGCTGAAGTTTTTTTAGACAAACAGAACTCCCCATCAAAAGATAACAATGCTGCAGCTTAAAGGCTTTTTTGAACCAAGCGTTTGCAATTGAAAGGTTTATTTGAGTTAATTTCTTCATTTTATTATACATACTTTGAGGCTTATTTATGGAAAAGTTTGATGTGATAGTCATTGGGTCAGGTTCTGGAATGAATGTCGCATCTGCTGCTGTTGAGAAAGGATTAAATGTGGCAGTAGTCGAACATGAAAAAATGGGTGGCACTTGCATAAACGTTGGTTGTGTGCCCTCTAAAATGCTGATATATCCCGCGGATGTACTTGCGACCATCGGAGCGGCAGAAAAGTTAGGCATCAAAGCATCGGTGAATTCAGTTGATTTTAATAATATCATGAATCGTATGCGCACCCTAGTCGACCATGACACTGGTCATCAAGCTGCCGCAGTCGAAGCAACCCCAAATATGACCTGGTTCAAAGACAGAGGCGAATTCATTTCTGACTATACGATGCAAGTTGGCGCACACACTATAACTGCAAAGAAAATTTTCATCGCCTCAGGAGCACGAACTGCAATCCCCCCAATCAAAGGAATACAAAACGTAGATTACCTAACCAGCGACACGGTGCTACAACTCAAAACACAGCCTAAGACCATATTAATCGCTGGCGGAGGCTACATTGGAATGGAATATGGTCACTTTTTTTCTAGTATAGGCACCAAAACCACTGTTATTCAGCGAGAAGACCGCGTCTTACCCAATGAAGAACCAGAAGTTTCGGACTTATTAAAAGGTGAGCTTGGGAAACGCGTGGAAATATACACTGAATACGATGCAGTAGAAGTTAAGCAAGAAGGTGCACAGAAAACCCTTTTCGCCCGTAGTCGTCAAGATGGCACTCAAAAAGAGTTGACTGCAGAAGCGTTAATGATTGCAACTGGTAGAGTCTCAAATGCCGATCTACTAAAACCTGAAAAAACAGGTGTCAAAGTTGACGAGCATGGCTTCATAGTTGTTAACGAGTTCCTTGAAACTAGCAAGAAGAACATTTTTGCTTTCGGTGATGTCATCGGTAAGCAGATGTTTAGGCATGCTGCGAATCGTGAGGCTGGTATCGTTTGGCACAATGCCAATCATGAACGAAAAGCAGCGATGGATTTCTCTGCTATACCTCACGCGGTTTTTACTAATCCTCAAATTGCAGCGGTTGGACTGAAAGAGCAAGAAGCTAAACAGCACTACAACATACTCGTTGGCGTAGCATTCTACAGGAACACCGCTATGGGTGCTGCTATGGGGAATCCAGAGGGCTTCGTTAAAGTCATAGTGGAAAAAGAAACAGCTAAAATATTAGGCGCTCACATCATCGGTCCCGAAGCATCTGCTCTAATTCAAGAAATTACCAACGCGATGTCGACTGGTAACGGTGACTACGAGCCTATCGCACGGGGAATACACATCCACCCAGCACTAAACGAGGTTGTCCAAAACGCCTTTGGAAACCTCCAACCGGTATAACTTTATTATCTATAAAGTAAGAGTTATATTCGCCATAAAACAGACTTTATCGGAGAATCTTTTGATGCAGTTTTCTAAGGTTTCTGGAAAGAAAAACGACCACAAAGTAACCATCTTTGCGCTCAGTACCTGTGTCTGGTGCAAACTAACCAAACAATTCCTCAAAGATAGTGACGTAGCTTACGAATTCGTGGACGTAGACCTACTTGATGAAAACGATAAAAGCAAAGTGCATGAGACAATTCTGAGCAAAGGCGGTAGCTTAAGTTACCCCACAACTATTGTCGACGACAAAAAAGTCATAACTGGTTTTCGAAAGGACCAGCTTAAAGAGGCGCTGGGCATTTGACTTTAACAATTGAATTTGTCCGTAAACGCGCTGAAGCTGACGCAAAAACCTACGGGTACTACTTAACCCCGCAGACTGATCTGTTACAAATGTTCCTAGAAGGTTTGAAAACAAATGAGGAACGCTATGGTTATCCTGTTTGCCCCTGCCGTCTAGGCACAGGCAAGTTGGATCTTGACCGTGACATCATTTGCCCCTGCGACTACCGCGATCCTGATGTTGCCCAATATG
>JAXDAO010000172.1:0-4148 GCA_034679745.1 Bathyarchaeia archaeon | reverse complement strand
GTACCAATCACTGTAAATTTTTTGCTTTTCTTTTTTTGGTTTATTTATAAAAAATATATCAAAAATTAATAATTTACCCACGACTCTGTCCAAGTTATATTCGAAGCGAACCCATCAGTGGTTGAGCAAATTAGAAGGAAAGTGCAAGACTTCAATGGAAAATTCCAAACTAACCCCAGCGATTAATGCCTCAAAGATTGTGATACTCAGGTGGGGACATCGGCCACAAAGAGATGTAAGGTTGACAACTCATGTTGCATTGACTGCACGGGCGTTATGTGCTTCAGGTTTCATCCTAGCCGACACCACCGACTCGCATATCGAAGAAACAGTCGCCAAGATCACTAAGGCATGGGGTGGAAACTTTCATTTTGAAATGGGAACATCTTGGAAAAAAGCAGTTCGCGACTGGAAAGCCAAAGGCGGCCTTATCGTTCACTTGACCGCTTACGGCGAAAACATCCAGACAAGTGATGTTATTGTTAGAATAAAAGCACAGAAAAAAGATGTAATGTTACTTGTAGGGAGTCAGAAGGTTCCCGGAGAATTCTACTCTGATGAGATCTCAGATTTCAATGTGGCTGTTGGAAACCAGCCTCATTCGGAGTGTTCAGCTCTTGCTATATTCTTGGACCGTTTCTTTGAGGGTAAAGAGTTAGGTCAACCTTTCGAAAAAGCGAAAATCACCATAGTTCCAAAAGAGCGCGGCAAGGAAATCAAAACAAACGTTGGTTTTTGATAGTAAAGTAAGAAGAGTTTTATCTCAGCAAGATGCAATATTATGTTATTAAAAGGACATTAGAGTATGTTATCTACTATTGATGATGCAACCTTAAACAAAGTTGCGATGGCACTCGGCGAAGAAGATGCAGTTAAACTTATTGAGCACTTAAAGGGCGTAGAAGAAATAACGGATGATGAAATAGCGAACAAAACAGGTATACGCTTAAACTCTGTTCGCAAGATTCTCTACAAGCTCTATGACCACTCACTTGTCAGCCTCCGCAGGACACGCGATCCTAAAACAGGCTGGTTTATTTTTCATTGGAAACTTCAACCCGACCAACTTGAAGGCTTTATCCTGAGCCAAAAAAGGCGGGTTCTTGAAAAACTAAATGTTCGTTTAGAATACGAAAAAAACCATGACTTTTATTATTGCGGCAGCCAAGAATGCAAACGCATACCATTTGAAGAAGCAGTTGAACTTGTATTTCACTGCTCAACCTGTGGTAAACCACTAGTACATTTCGCTAACGAGACAATGATAGACAAGCTCTCTGTGAAAGTGGAAATCTTAAGGAAGGAGCTGGGTGAGTAACCAGCTTCCGAACAGGGAGCAAGCGATTAAGCTTCTACAAGAAAACAATTGCCCACCCCGAGTTATCCAACACTGCTTAGCCGTCACACAATTTGCCATAGTGTTAGCGCATCGGTTAAAAGAGAAGGGAATAGAAATTGATGCCCAACTAGTTGAGACAGGCGCACTTTTACATGACTTAGGCCGCTCAAAAACCCACAAAGTCGATCACTCCTTAGTCGGTTCGCAGATTGCCCAGAAAATAGGTTTACCTCAACCCATAGTCAACATTATAAAGCGGCATGTGGGGGCAGGAATTACCGATGAGGAAGCAAAATTGCTTGGTTGGCCCAAAGATGTCTACGTGCCTCAGGAGATCGAGGAAAAAGTTGTTTCATACGCTGACAAACGGATTGACCAAGGCAAAGTAGTGCCGATTGAAACTGAGATTGAACGACTCCGAAAAGACGGTATGATTGAGGCAGGGGAAAGAGTTAGAAGACTGCATGAGGAAATTACCAACTTACTAGGCGAAACGCCATGACGGACATAACTTTACTTGTAAAAGCATTTCACGGTGGACAACTCAAACAAATAGATGAACTTCTACGAGAGCAGTTTGGAGACTTGGACGTAGAAGTGAAAGTTTTAGGCAACTCTACTAACAAGTGGGCGCAGGTTTCTGTTTTAGGAGAGGATGAAACTGTTGCTGCAAGCTATATCAAAAAAGAAATCGGCATCTGCCCCGTTACACTTGACAATGTAGATCAAGATTCCGTTCTTAAGGGGTATGTTTCTAGAATAGATTCAGACAAGATAGTAGTTGATGTTGGAGTATTTGAACCAAAAGTTACCCAAGCGACTATCGCTCTAACTTCCTTGCAGATGCATCTTGCAGGCGGAAAGGAGGTTTCACTTCAAAAAATCACGCAATCCTATGCTATCTGTGAAGGAGTACCGATTAGCGTAAAAGTTGTTTCAAAAGAAGCGGGAAATCTACAGGCCGAACTGTCACCTGAACAGGTTGAGAAGTTCCAGAATTGGCAACAGTCCCTGCTAGACAGGTTGATTATTTTGCGTGCCTCTAAGGATCTAGTTACTTCTGTGTTGGAGCGTACTCGATTAGATCGGGATGTGATTGATGTGGAAGTGTTAGGTTTGTTTGAGTATGCGTTGACATGTAAACTGGGTACTGATGCTACGGGGTTGATTCCTCGAGTTGGAAGGTATATGCGGAACGCTGTGTTTGTTGTATTTAACTCCAAGAGAAGCTTTGGTTTTTAAAAAAAAGAAAAAGGGATAAAATGTCAGGCTCTTATGTCAGGACTTTTGCGGTTTGTTTACGGTGATAGAAAACACCGATTGCTCCACCAACAATTACAGCTAAGAGTATTCCACCAGCTGCAATTGGCAGAGTATAGTCAGGACTGTTTTCTGCTGATTCTAGGTTTACATCTTCACCATTAGGAGCAGGCGCAATAAGATTGTTTTCGTCGTCTTGTGTGGTGTAGAGTACTGCATCATCGTCAGTTACAGTTGTGTCGGGATCGGTTGCATTGTCATCGCTAGGTACAATTCCGGTCTCATCAGCTCTATCGACAGCGTAGGGGTCAACTGGCGGTTCATCTATTGAAGCGAAGTCAGGGGCAGGTGCTATTAATGAACCATCAGACGTTTCTTGGGCTGCGGCTAAAGATAAGAAAGCGCTGCTCAAGAGAACTGCCGCTAAAACTGATAAGGCCAGCAGGTTTGTTTTTCTCATTTTTCTTCCTCGTTAGTTTGCCTGTTAGAAGGTAGAGTACGTTCGCTTATTTAGCACCAAGCATGCGAACATTGTGTTCAATTTTTAGAACCATCGCCTAGCTATGGAAGAATTTCAACAAATAGCAGACTTCGCAGCTACTTGGTTATAGTCTATTTGGGGGTTAGAATAGCGGTAGAATAGTTTTCTTCTTTGAAGTATTTACTTGCTACGTCAATTATGTCTTGGCTTGTGAGGCACTTTATTTTTTCGATGTATCTACTTACTTCTTTTTCGTTTGAAAACATAAGTTCGGTATCAGCAATTATTCGGGGTAGTTCGTGAGGTTCATCTATGCCGCGTGCGATGTCGCCAAGGATCAGGTTCTTGCTTTTTTGAAGCTCATCATCCGTTATTGGATCACGGGTTAGTTTTTTAAGTTCGTTTTTGATGATTTCTTGAGTCTGTTTCCAGAGAGTATCTCTCACTACACAAGCTATTGAAAAGTATCCAAAATCTAACCCAGTATTGTTGGAGGACATAAAATCGTATGTGAGCGCACGTTTTTCACGGAGCTCGATAAACAACCGAGAACTTTCACCTAATCCTAAAATCGAATTTATCAAACTAAGAGTAACCGTGTCATTTTCCGTTGCAGGCGGTGTTCTGAAGCCAAAACACAGGTATGCCTGATTGATTCCAGACTTTTTTAATGAGGCTATGTTTCTTGGTTTAGCAGTTTCAATGTGTAGTTGCCTTTTGCTTGGTCCACTATTTTGTTTATCAGCGAACATTTCAATGATGTTGTCTGCGTTTGAATAGTTACCAGTTAATATAACAACCATATTTCTCGGGAGGTAGTGGTTCTGATGGGCCTCGGCGACATTGGCAAGTGTGATTTTTTTGACTTCTTTTTTAGTGCCAGAAATGAGATTCCTTATTGGGTGCTTTGGAAACAGGCACTTTATTAAAGCTTGCTCAGTTGTATGCCTTGGGTCATCTGAAAGCTCAGCTATCTCATTTAATATTACTTTTTGTTCTATCTCAAATTTGCTATTTTCAAATTCTTTGTCAAAAATTAGTTCAGCCATTATTTTTGAGGCATCTACT
>JAXDAO010000171.1:0-3891 GCA_034679745.1 Bathyarchaeia archaeon | reverse complement strand
AGTAGCAAGATAGACATTTACGGATGTTGCCTAAAACTCTTAACTGATTCAGTTCAAATTAAAGATAGATGGGAAGATAACTTTTTTTCTGCAAATGAAAACAGTCGCTCTCATGGGCGTCTAATTGTAGTTTCAGAGCCTAAAGAACCGTTTAGCGTAAAGTATGACCCTTACACAAAAACAGCTTTTCTAATCAACGTAGACTACTACGGCTGGGTAAAGAGTATAGCACTTGCAGTCGCAGGAGATATTCTAGAAGACGAGCACAGAATCTACTCAGTACACGGTGCTGCTATCGACCTAAGCTGTCTTGGTGTTTCAATTATAGGTCCGTCTGGTACTGGAAAAACTACCCATTCTTGGGGGTTACTTCGCAATCCGACTGCTCGCCTAATCAGTGATGACTGGTATTTTGTGCGCTTAAGTACCCGTGAACCTTTGGCGTTTGGTTCAGAGAAAAACACCTACATACAAGCAGATATTGGCAAGATATGGAATGAGTATGAGCGCCTCGTGGACAAAACACTATTTGATCAGCGCGGTCGAGCTGTAGTTAATGTTAGATGGATTGTAGGGAACGGAGGGGTTGTACCCATGGCGACAATACACAAAATTATTCTCCTTAAGCGCGACCCAAATGACATAAACATCATAACCCCTCTTACAACAGATGCTGCTGTACAATATCTTCTCGAAAATAACTTCTGCAATCCACACCAACTTGTCAACGACGACAGAAAAACAGAACTGAGAACCAAATTCTTCCAGAGTTATTTCCGCCACTGTGACGTCTACCTCGTCAATACAACTGGTACTCCAATAGACACCCAAAACGAAATTCGAGCGCTTTTATCTTTAAAAAAATAGTTTCCAACGAAAAGTGTAATAAAGCTAGCCAGATAGCCTTAACTCAAAGAGGCAAAAGAATGAAACTGCTCTTTGTTGCAATAGACGGCATGGGCGACTTACCCATCCCGGCATTAGGTAACAAAACCCCCCTCGAAGCAGCGGAAACCCCCAACTTAGACTCACTTGCCAAAACAGGTAAGACTGGGTTAATGTACACAGTTAAAAAGGGTGTTGCCCCTGAAAGTGACGTAGCAGTAATTTCCCTTCTAGGCTATGACCCCTTCAAATACAGCACAGGCAGAGGCGTCATCGAAGTCGCCGGCATCGGCTTAAAGATGAAAGATGGAGATCTGGCGCTACGATGTAACTTCGCTACTTTAGGTGAAGCTAAAAACATATTGGATCGTCGGGTTGGACGCAGCCTAAGCACCGAAGAGGCAACTGAACTAACAAAAGCCGTCAACAAAGAAGTAAAATTAACCTCGTACCCAGCAACTTTTGAATTCAAAAACACACTCGGACACCGTGCAGTCCTGCTTATCAAGAGCAAAGATAAGCCTCTATCTAGCAGCATCACCAATAGCGACCCTGCGTATGCCATAATCAAGGGTCTAGGCATAGCTCAGACTAAGTATGAAATGATTCTCAAAACCTCTGAGCCCATTGACAATACCGTATCAGCCAAAGTATCCGCTGGATTAGTCAATGAATTCATAGAAAAATCACATGCGCTATGGGAGGATCACCCTATCAACGTCAAACGCGCGAAAGAGGGCAAACTTAAAGCCAACGTCGTATTAACTCGAGACGCAGGACATCTTCTGCCAAAATTTTTCAACATAAACCAGCACTACAACGTTAACTTCGCATGCTTAGCCGACATGCACGCTGAGCGTGGAATCGCACAACTTGCCGGCATGGAGTCCTCGCTTCTCCCGCCCCCCTCTGGTGATCTGCAAGCTGACTGCGAATACCGCGTAAAGGCACTTCTTGAAACTATGCCAAAACACAATTGCTTCTACATTCACCTCAAAGGGCCCGACGAACCAGCACACGACGGTAACTGCAAATTAAAAACTCAGATTATCTCAGGCATCGACAAGTACTTCTTTGGGCCTCTCCTCAAGCAAATTTCATTGAAAGACACTTTGATCTGTGTAACCTCCGATCATGCTACACCGTGCTCTTTGGAAGTCCACAGTGATACACCGGTTCCTGTGCTTATTTCCGGCGGTAAAGTTGTCGCCGATGGTAGAACTATAAAATTCTCTGAGAAGGAATGTGCAAAAGGGAGCATAGGCACAATAGAGCGAGGCTGCGAATTGATGCCTGGTCTTATGAAGTTATTACACGGGAATTAAAGTTGCGGCTTTAAAATAAATCCGGTGAGCTTGCTTGCTCCAATACCTGTTGGGCTAAATCAAGACGAATTTGGATTGCTGTCTGATGTTTTGTGATTGGGCTGTTGCAAAGCATTTCTTTGTGAACCTTGACGTGGTTCTCGATAGCTCGGTTCATTTGTCTTAGTGTTGGAATCATTAAAATTTCGTCGCCGCATTCAGGACACTTGATAAATCCTCTTCTTGAGTGATTATCGTTTGGTCCTGTTATGACTTTTAGATACATTTCTTCGAGATTGTCTTCGTTTGGTCCTTTTATTGATAGACTTTCCATACCTGCCCCACTCTGTCTTGATTCTTGTATCTCAACTGCCAATATATGTTATAAATGTCTTCATATTATGCTGATGTATTCATTGAGAATATGTTCCAGCAAGTTGCCTAGGATAAAATAACTTATAGATGACATCAAACCATATATTCTAACGATAACAAACCGAACACTTTGCGTTATTTATATAAAACGTAATCTCACATAAAAACTTGAAATCAATCAAAGGATTAACGCTTTAAATAATTAGTCGCAGCTAAAATGGCTGTAGTGAAGAGAAAATGATTCAACGGTTGAAGATTTACTCAGATGGCGGTGCAAGAGGAAACCCTGGACCTGCAGCAATCGCCTTCATAGCTACTAACGAAGAAGGAGTAACTATGAAGTTGGATTCTCGTTTTATCGGTATCCGCACCAACAATCAAGCTGAGTATGAAGCACTTTTAATGGCGATCAAGTTTGCAGCTGATTCTAAAGCGCAAGAAGTTATCTGCCATCTCGACAGCGAATTAGTCGCCAAACAGCTTAACGGAGAGTACAAAGTAAAGAACCCTGATTTGCTGAAACTTAATCGAGAAGTGCAGAGTCTGAAAGTTTGTTTTAAGAAAATCAGCTTCGTAAACGTTCCCCGTGAACATCCTCAAATTCAGCGGGCCGATGCTTTAGTAAACAAAACACTAGATGAACAGGAAGGGACGTGTTTGAAGCAAAAAAACCCTAAAGAACTCAGCCTTAAAGAACCGCACGGTGAATCAGAAATGTTTGTTCATGCAAGCATTCGCACAAGTAACATGGAGCGCTCAATAGATTTTTACTCTCAATTCTTAGGTATGAAACTATTGAGCCGCAGAGAAATCAAACAAACCAACGCTGAAATCGCTTTTCTGCAAGACGTTGAAGGGAAAGGGTGTAAGCTAGAATTAACATTTTATCGAAGCCAAACCAAATTTGTTCAACCCGAATATGAGGACCGGTTGTTTGATCACTTAGGCTTCGAAGTCCGTGACTTAGAAAAGACAATTGCTGCCATGAAAAAAGAAAACATCACCATAACCGATGAACCATACAAGTTTGGCCCCAATACAAC
The DNA here is from genome assembly GCA_034679745.1 of Bathyarchaeia archaeon. Classification (GTDB taxonomy): domain Archaea; phylum Thermoproteota; class Bathyarchaeia; order Bathyarchaeales; family Bathycorpusculaceae; genus Bathycorpusculum. The sequence goes on along the minus strand of JAXDAO010000171.1, from coordinate 284 downwards.
GATAGCGTTTGTAGAAGACCCCGATGGAACCCTAATCGAACTAATAGAGCACAAATAATCCCATTTCGCGAAATAGATTCATGAAAAGAGGCAAAAGACGTTATAGCCAGTAAATAAACCAGCACTTCAACGACGCAAACATAATCCTCAAATTAGCTTTCACGGTCCCGCCGATTCGCGGCTTGTTCCGTCTGGCTGGCGGATCATAAACTAATTCGCCAACCCTAAACCCACGTTTCTTGGCAATCACCAAGAGTTCTCCCCCGAAGGTTTCACCGCCTGCT
>JAXDAO010000170.1:0-6097 GCA_034679745.1 Bathyarchaeia archaeon | reverse complement strand
GTAAGATACAAAGGATCCTTTTCCTCGGCGACATGCTCATCGACTTTGGCGATTTTCTCTACAGTAACAAAACCCTCCCACCTTCGGGATATGTTGAGGAATGGTGGGCAAAGGATCTCCAAAGCGCCCTCATAGCAAAGTATGGCACAAACAACAAGAAAGCTGCAGAAGCCTGCAAAGTCACCGTGGAACACCTAAAAGGCTTCATCTATGATCCATTTAAAAACAAACCTACAACCAAAGAATCAGTAGCGCTTAGCCAACATTTGGGAATACCGCTAGCACCAAGCTCAACCTTTTTCTGGACAAACTTAACATCGGTTCAAGAGGTAGAAACCCTCAGGCAATGGCTAACAACCTGTGACGTGAACCTGACCGAAGGTGCTTCTAAGATCACAGGCGCAGGAAGCGACGACATAGTTAAAGCGTTACGTAAAGTTTTCGCCCCCCACAAGTTTGTTGACGGCAAACTCGTTATGACTGGCGAAGATGCGGCTGCGATTGCGTTTACTCTCGGCTACGGGAAGACACGAGTATCCGAATCCACTCAAGCAAATACAGTGCTGGAACTGATAAGCCAACTTTGCGGCGCTGAGATAAAAGACAAAGCACCAACGTACGTTGGCGGACGTATGGGCCGACCAGAGAAAGCCAAACACCGTGAAATGCGACCAATGGTCCATGTTCTCTTTCCAGTGAGCTTAGCAGGCGGATCACACCGTGACCTCTGTGAGGCGGCAAAAAAAGGCCCTGTATTCGTAGAGATGGTCAAACGGAAGTGTCCTAACTGTAAATCTTACACATTAAAAATCAAATGTGATGCCTGCGGTGTTCCAACGCTTCCAGAAAAGCTGTGCCCCCGATGCGGGCGACCTTTGAAAGACAATTACTGCGGCGCCTGTAAAGCCAAGGCAGTTTTCTACCAACGTCAAGCCCTCAACTTCAAAGATCTACTATCAGCCGCCAGCAGCAACCTCGGCTGCCAACTACCCAAGATGTTGCGCGGCGTCAAAGGCTTAACAAACCTTGATAAGACGCCAGAAATTATCGAGAAAGGCATCTTGCGCGCAAAGCATGGCGTATCCACCTACAAGGACGGCACAATTCGTTTCGATGGCACCAACGCACCACTAACGCATATCACGCCTGCTGAAATCTGCGTATCCATCGAAAAGATGCATCAAATGGGCTATATGGCCGATACCCACGGAATCCCTTTGACTGACCCCAATCAGGTCTGCGAACTAAAGATCCAAGATGTAGTTATTCCGTGGACTGCAGGGGAATACCTAGTCCAAACCGCCGCTTTCATCGATGACTTGCTTACCCGTGTCTACAAGATGCCCCCATTCTATAACGTTAAAAAAGCCGAGGACTTGGTTGGGCATCTAATTTTTGGGTTGGCGCCTCATACATGCGCCTGCATCTTGGGTAGAGTAGTAGGCTATACGGACCGCAACTTAATCTACGCTCATCCTGTTTGGCACTCCGCTAAGCGTAGAGACTGCGATGGAGATGAAGACGCTATTATGCTTGGGCTAGATACCCTACTTAATTTCTCACGGGTTTTTCTGCCTGCCCAGATCGGCGGAATCATGGATGCCCCAATACTGCTTATCCCCTTCGTAAATACTAAGGAAGTGCAACGTCAAGCCCACGACTTTGACGTCAGCATCAGCTACCCAGTCGAGTTCTACCGCAAAACTTGGGAAAAACGAGAATCCCGCACCGTGAGCGCATTTATGGATGTCATCAGCCACCGCTTGGGCACAGAGGGACAGTTTGAAGGGTTCCAGTTCACCACACCCTGCACAAACATCAACTTGGGCAACGCCAACAGTTCTTACAAAGAATTTAAATCAATGATAGACAAGCTAAACATGCAACTGACTTTAGGAGAGAAAATCGATGCTGTGGATGCCCGACGGGTCGCGCTGAAAGTCCTAAATACACATTTTATGCGTGATATTGCAGGGAACATGCGTGCCTTCTCTACGCAGGGCTTCCGTTGCAAATCCTGCAACAAAAAATTCCGAAGACTCCCACTCAAGGGCAAATGCCCCTTCTGTGGAGGGCAATTAACTCTCACTGTTTATCGGGGCGGCATCGAGAAGTATCTGGTAGCAGCTCAGCAACTTGTCGATAAGTATGGCTTACCAAAATATTACACTCAACGAATGGATCTCATCAAAGAAGAATTAACTCTGATGTTCGATAACAAGAAAGCTAAACAGGCAACGTTATTCGACTTCAAGTAGCTAAAGCTTTTCAAGGATAGTCGCTTCTTCATATATCGGTGAATGGCATTAAGGAAACTTGGCATCCTAATTCTTATCTAAAAAACATCCGAAACGTACACAGTGGGCTCTCGACTCGAACAAAGATTCTGTTACTACTTGACAGACAAGCATTTAACGCAACCAACATCGCTAAAGAATCCAATCTATCATATAATGTTGTTTTATATCACCTTAGACTTCTAAAGAGAGAGGGTACAATAGACCGCAGGGGAAATCGCCGTTATGTTTGGATATCGACGGGGTTTGGGCAAAAACGTCTCGGCTAAAAGGTACATTGACATGGCGACGCATTACATTTAGGGCATTTATGCGGGTACTTGTTTAACGCGGCTTTTTCGAGGTCTATGCCCATTATGTTGGCAAGGGATGATATCCATGCTATGACGTCGGCAAATTCTTTCTCGGTGGCTATTCGGTCATTGCCTTTGAGTTCTTCGCCTAGCTCGGCGACTTCATCGACTAACCAGTTGAAGGTGCCTTTGATACCCCGTTCAGAGTCTCTTTTAAAGTAGATTTGCTTCATCATTTCTTGAAATTCACTTATGTGCATAAACATTCATCAAGAAACGGAGACCTGCCGAGTAATTAAAGGTTAAAGACGAAAAAATACTGTGTTTGGTTGATGCTTTTGTATACAACCATTTATTTTAGTAATCGAATAAACCTTTCTACAGACCCAATACTGGTTAGGTTCAGAACAGCCCGCGTGTTCTGTTTAGTAGTGAAATCCTTGAGCATCCAGAAAACGTGTTCCCTTACTTCCTGAGATGAACCCCGATGTTCATACTTACGGTAAAACTCGATAAACCGCATTATCTGCGCTTTTATGTCATCATTACTAATTTTTGTTTTTTCTGGGTCAAATATCCATGGGCGATCTCTTGCGCCTCTGCCGACCATAACGAAGTCGCATCCTGTTTTTTCCATAAGGCTTATGCCCTGATCGTAGCTTGTGACGTCGCCGTTTGCAATTACGGGGATGCCACTTTTCTCTTTTATCTGCTTCATTATCGTCCAGTTTACTTTCCCAGCGAGTTTTTGGTCTGCGGTTCTGCCATGAACACAAATTGCCGCTATGCCCACCTCTTCTAAGCTCTTAGCGACCTTTACACCGATTATTTTTTGATTTTCCAAACCGATTCTCATTTTTACTGTAACAGGCTTACTAGTCGCATCCACCATCTTTCTAGCGATGTTTTCTAACCGCGAAGGGTCTGCGAGCAGATAAGCTCCGTAGCCTTTATCAAGGAATTCCTTTTCACTGCAACCAACATTGAGGTCAATTATGTCAGCAAAATCTTCGACAACTTTGACACTATTGACCAAATCATCTTCATTATTACCTATTAACTGGACACTTACGGGTCGTTCGGCTTCTTGAATGTTGAGGATTTCTTTAATGTCGCTTTTTTTTCTATCCTTGATAAGGTCCACATATATCATCTGTGTATAGATTAAGCCAGCTTTATTTTCCTTGCATAACATTCTAAAAGCAGTACAGTTGACAGCAGCCATGGGTGCAAGGACAAAACTGCCTGAGATGTTTACATTTCCTATCTTCATACAATTCTTCTTACCAGAGAACTCCCGTAACGTCTAATAAATCTTAACGTACATTCGGAAAAATAATTATCGTTAAAAAGACCCCTGTTAGGGCTATAAGTGCTCTATAGCTTTCTTCTAGCTAAAGATTACATGCTAAACCGATCGTTTTGCAAACGATATCTAATTAATACAAGTGTTTAATGAAAATAGACTTAAGGAGACGCCGCTAATTTGTTTTCTATACAGCGGCAAAGTGCTTTTGCGTTTTTGATGGTAACATTTATAACTACAGAATATATTTGCTAAAGGCGCGAAGCGGAAGTACTATGGGACATCGAAAACATCATGCTCCAAAACATGGTTCACTAGCATATTTACCTAGGCAACGTGCGAAGAAACCAACCGCACGAATTAGATACTGGCCAGAAATTAAGTCAGATTCTCCTAGGCTTTTAGGTTTCTCAGCCTACAAAGCGGGTATGACCTACATCTTCACAATAGAAGACCGAAAACGCTCACCAAACTTCGGAAAAGAAGTAGTGCGTGCAGCAACAATACTAGAAACACCACCAATTCTTGTTTGTGGTATTCGAACTTACGGTAAAACACCATACGGTCTACAAAATATAACTGAAGCTTGGATGAAGGAAGCACCAGCAAGCCTTGACCGCCTAATGGTCTTACCAGATGAATTTAACACAGACAACATGCTACAGAAGATTCAAGACAACATCGAAACAACTGACGTCGTCAGAGTAATAACCGCCACACAACCTACACAAACAAGTCTTTCCAAGAAGAAACCAGAGGCTTGTGAAATCCAAATCGGCGGCGGTACCATACAGCAACGACTAGAATATGCCAAACAACTTCTCGGAAAAACTATCACACCAGAGGAAGTTTTCAAAGAAGGTCAATACATCGACATCGCCGGAGTCACAGTTGGAAAAGGCTTTCAAGGTCCAGTTAAACGTTGGGGAGTAACTTGCCTGCAACATAAGGGTCGAAAAACAAAACGTGGTATTGCTACCCTCGGTCCATGGAACCCTCATCATCTTATGTACTCAATTCCAAGAGCGGGACAAACAGGTTATCATCAACGTATTGAATTCAACAAACGTATCCTAAAAATCGGTAAAGACGGAAAGGAAGTCACTGTCAAAGGCGGTTTTGTTCGATATGGAGAAGTTAACGGACCATACGCTCTAATTGAAGGTAGTATCCCAGGAACAGAAAAACGACAGATTCGCCTCCGTGTACCGGCACGTCCACCAACAGAAGTCTCAGATGTAGCACCGCAAGTAACATATATCTCACTGGAGTCTCCTCAAGGAAAATAGGTTGATAGCATATGGCACAGAAAACTGCAGAAATTTTTAACTTAGAGGGTAAACCAACTGGAAAAATCAATCTTCCAGATGTTTTCTCAACTCCTATTAGACCTGACGTAATAAAACGTGCAGTGTTAGCTATCCAATCCAACCGACTACAACCCCAAGGTAGAGATCCAATGGCTGGAAAGAAAACCACGGCAGAATCACGCGGAACAGGTAGTGGAACCGCAAGAATTCCACGTCTAAAAGGAGGCGGAAGAGCTGCCTTTGCTCCCAGCACTGTTAAAGGTAGACAACCACATCCTCCAAAAGCCGAAAAGATCATAGTTAAGAATATTCCAAAGAAAGAAGCCAAACTAGCATTAACTTCTGCTATTGCTGCAACGGCAGAGAAAGAAGCTATTGTAGCGCGAGGTCACAAAATAGCTTCTATTGTTGGTTTACCTTTAGTGGTCGATAGCACCTTTGAAAATCTATCGAAGGCTAAGGAAGTAGAAGATGTCCTATCAAAGTTGGGCATCGCTGAGGATATTACACGTGTTAGAGAAAGCCGGAGTGTTCGCGCAGGCAAAGGCAAACAAAGAGGCAGAAAAATGAAGCAAGCGGTTGGTCCACTCATTGTGGTCCTTGACGGCAAAAGCTTACTTAACGCTGCCAGTAACATTCCAGGCGTTGAAGTGACAAAGGTTGCTAACCTTAACACTGAGCTGCTTGCACCAGGGACTCATCCGGGTAGATTAACAGTTTGGACTAATGGTGCGATCGAAAAATTATCAACTCTATATGGAGCCGTAGCATAATGAAGCCTGACGAAATTCTAACTTATCCTTTGATGACGGAATCTGCCAGTATAATGGTTGAGAAAGATAACAAACTGATCTTCGTCGTTAACCTCAAAGCCGGCAAAGCCGACGTAAA
>JAXDAO010000169.1:0-8208 GCA_034679745.1 Bathyarchaeia archaeon | reverse complement strand
GATTACTTCATGCTTGTATTGATTTAGTGAAGTCACATATTCAGGGATGATGTCTCCAGCGATTGAGGGAACTTCTTTCTGGTTTTCCTTGTAGAATCGCAGGCGATTATCTATTTCGGGTCCGTTTTTACCTTCAAATATTGGGGAAGACGCAGTTATCGCGGGCAAATAAGCGCAAAGGTTGGCTAAGTGGTTATGTATCAGAATCGCGTCAGTTTCTCTCTCATAAGGAAGGTTTAGGTGGAAGCTTTGGATATTTAGCCATCCGTGCCTTTTTAGGTTAAATAATTTACCGTATGCGTGGTAAATTTTTCTGTGATAGTGTGGCCACACTCCTGTTTCATCAAATTTCAGAAGCGGATGCATGCCTGTACCAAGAAGACTTGCGCCGTGTTTATGCACTATTTCGCTTAAGCGAGAGACAGCACAATTCATTGTCTCCTCGAATTCAACAGGTGACTTGAATGGCTGATTTGCTTTGATTTCCATCACATGTAACTGCAGTTCTTTACCAAAAGTAAACTCTGGTAACTCAATGAAGTTAACTGTTCTTCCAGAATGGGCTTTTAGGACTTTATCAGCGATAGGTAGAACACTTAGATCTTGGTTAACAAGTGAATATTCATGTTCAGGACCTATGACTTCGAGCGGTTTGTACGTGAAAGTGCCTTCTGAGAGGTTTTTCATCGATTATAAGTTGAGGAGGTTTAAAGATGTTTATAGATAAATTCGTTTTCACGCTCTTTAAACGAATATTTGATTAGATAAGGTGTTATGAATGTGGTAATGATTGTGACAACTCCTATAGTCGGTAAGAGAAAGGCGCTAATAATATTGGGACCGAGATCCTGTCCTGTTTTAATAACGATGAAGGCAAACTCGCCGACTTGAGCCATACCTAATCCAACCCTCAAAGACGTGGTCTTATTGTAACCGAATAAACGTGTCCCGAAACCACAACTAGCTAACTTTGTTCCAAAAACAGCTAAAGTAATAACAACCGCAGGTAACCAATAATCAATTACATGATTAAAATCCATTAAAGCCCCCATTGAAACGAAGAAAATAGCACCAAAGACCAGCTGGAAAGGACCTATTTGGTGGTTAATCTCTTCTCTACAGCGAGCACGTGCAACTACAAGACCAATTAGAAAGGCGCCTATCGCAGCTGAGAAACCAATTTGTGTCGATAAAATTGCGAAGGCAAAGCATATGCCAAGTAGTGAAATGTATAGTAGCTCTTTACTCTCCGTTTGGGCCACTCTGTCGATTGCTTTAGGTATAAAGAGCCCCCCTACAATTAACGTGCCGCCGATGAAAATGACAAGTTTGGCAATTAACCAGATTAGATCAATAGCTGCGATCGCATGGACGATAATGAGATTTTGAAGCATCGCCAAAATAATGACCACCACCACATCTTCAACCACAAGAATACCAAGCATAACTATGGAGGATATTTCTGAGATTTTTCCTGCGTCGCTCAATACTTTTGCGACTATAGTTGTGCTACTGCTTGCGAGCGCCGCTCCCAAGAAAAGAGTATCGTAGAATCGCCAATCCAAGAGAGTACCTACAGCCCAGCTTACGATAAGCATCATAGTTATTTCAAGTGCAGAAACACCGATCACTACTCGCCCTATAGCTTTGAGTTTTCTCACAGGGAACTCCAAACCTATAGTGAATAGTAGCAAGATAACGCCAATTTCCGCAAATATACTAAGAGTCTGTATAGCACTGTTACTGATTAATCCGAACGAAAAGGGGCTTATTATTATCCCCGCAATCAAATACCCGATTATAAGGGGCTGCTTAAGTTTATAGAACAGGAAGGCTACTAACGATCCAACAACCATAACGACAGCAAGGACAGTGATCGCTTGTGTGATCACTTCTAACTCGGAGCTCATTAAATCTTGTCAATAATAACAAGTTAGTAATAACGTTAGCTTACAGCCAATCAAGATAGAAGATATTGTTTGTAAAAATCACATTAATCAGTGAATATTTTGCCCTTATGATAATTTCGAATACAAGTTAGCTTATCGCTAATTTTAAATACAACTCCACGGATAACGCCATTCATTATCTGGTGTCCTATGGGTGCTAGTGGTTTCAAGCATCGGCCTAAGTGATGATTTACACGCGGTCAAACCCGCAGTGTTTCTCGAATCATCGATTAAAGACACCACCCTCAACCTAACCAACGACTACCGCTACTTAAAAACAGGCTACTATGTTTCTTTACATGCGGAAATATTAGGAAACATTGTCATACCCTCATGCGAAAACATAATAGATTCAAGCCGGACACCAATCCTACTATTGAGGGCCACTAGAGCTAAAATTCCGACTATAGATTTTCTCGTTACAGACAGTGTTAAGAAGATTACAAATGAGATAGGGTTGCCTGTGGTGATTTTCGCTGTCAATCCTTTCATACATGAGGGCTATCAAATTGCCAAAAATAAGAGTGCATTGTATCGGGCTATGAAAAGTTTAGGCATGAACTATAAATTCGCGGTTTGCGCTCAACCGCTCAAAGGTGAGTTAATAACCATTAAATCGTTTTTCGGTAAATGCCAAATACCTAATGAACAAGCAAGCACTATCGCCCAAAAGGTTTATGAACTATTCAGAATCCCACTTTGCAAGTTACATGTTCAGAAAACAGAGGATAAAGCATTCCTGTGTGGCCTTGAACCATTGAAAGAAACTGAACTATCAAAGACTGATTTGGAGTTAATCTCGAAAGAGATTTTGCTGATTTCTCAGCAGGGTGAACACATCGGTGTCTAGAATCGCATGTTTTGTTGAAAAATATAATTTTTCCGATCCGCGCGAGGAAGCTGCTCTTCAAAACTTCAAGCAAGCTGCTGAGAAGTCTGGAAGCCAATTTAGCTTTCTTTTCCGTGAAAACATCAAAGATATCCCAAATTACGATGCAGTTTTAATCCGCGCAACAACTGATCCGCTTTTCACATCCTACATAGTGTCCAAAACCGCTTATGAATACGGCTTAAGAGTTATAGATGACCCTGAATCCATCAAAATCTGCGCCAACAAAATCCACCAATATGCACTTTTCGAAAAATACGATGTTCCACGCATTCCAACAATATTCCTTAGCAAGCACGAACTACACCACAAAAAAATCAATGAGATCTTCAAAACGTTAGGTAAACCAGTCGTAATTAAAGCCCCCTACACTAGCTTCTCACGCTACGTTGAAAAAGCCGCTTGTGAAACGAGCTTCAGAGAAATCGCCAAACGCTTCTTCAAAAAATCAGATGTGCTAGCAATCCAAAAGTTCACTCCAACAGCATTTGACTGGCGCGTCGGCGTATTAGGTAACGACATCCTATATGTCTGCAAATACATGATTCCGAAGGGTAAATGGAAACATGGCGCTAAACTCCGCGGTAAACCCACAGTGATATGGGGCAGAACCGAAAGCCTACAGAAAAAAGACATGCCGCCAAAACTTAGAGAAGTAGCACTAAAAGCTTGCAGCGTTGTAGGCAAAGGCCTCTACGGTGTAGACATAAAAGAAGTTAACGGCGAATACGTTGTCGTCGAGGTTAACGATAATCCAAGCATCTATGCAGGCTACGAAGACTTAATGGATCAGGACATCTACCAACGCATAATCAGTTACCTGTCAAATTAGCAGCATCATTTTTCGACACCTATTTATCTTCTTGTTTTGTTTAACCTTTGACAACGGAGTTCAGATTTTATGCCCAAAGGATCAAATGGAACACAGAGAGTAGCAGTGAAAGATTACGAATTCACTGAGAACATGACTGTAGATGAGCTTGTTTCTCAGATGGAAACGGCTTGGGGTTTCACCGCAGGCAAATTAGCTACAGGCGTCAACATCATGGAAGCAATGATAAACGACAAAAAATGCGTAAAATTCCTCTCATTTACCGCAGACATCATCGCGACTGGCACCCGAGGTGTTATTCGTGAACTGGTCAAACGCAAACTAGTGGATGTCATCATCACTACCTGCGGAACCCTTGACCACGATGTTGCTCGCTGCGTCCGAGACTACTATAAGGGCAGCTTCATCATGAACGACAGCAAACTTCACAAAGAAGGCGTAAACCGACTTGGCAACGTCTTGGTCCCCAACGACAGCTACGGCATAGTCATAGAGAAGAAAATTCTAGGACTCCTCGAAGAACTCTACAAAGAGGGCAAAAAAGAACTCTCAACCATCGAATTAAACCGAGAAATCGGTCTAAGATGCTGCGACGAAACCTCAATCGCCTATTGGGCAGCTAAAAACAACATTCCCATCATCGTCCCCGGTCCAACTGATGGCTCTGTAGGGTACCAACTCTGGTTCTTCAGCCAAGACCACAAAGATTTCCGCATCAACATACTAAAAGACGAAGAATACCTAAACAACCTCGTCTTTGACTCCAAGAAAAGCGGCGCCTTAATCGTCGGCGGAGGCATAAGCAAACACCACACAATTTGGTGGAACCAATTCAAAGACGGCCTCGACTACGTCATCTACATTACCACTGCAGATGAATGGGATGGCAGCTTAAGCGGCGCCCGACCTCGCGAAGCAGTCAGCTGGGGTAAGATTAACGAGAAAGCTAAGCGCGTCATGATCGAAGGCGACGCCACCATGGTTATGCCCGTAATGACCAGCGCCTTGATTAGCCGCTTGAGTAAAAAGAAGTAGGTTTCTCCCTATTTTTTCTTTATAAGCGCGTGTTTTAATTCAAGCCTAAAGCTAAAGAAATCAAACAAAAATAAAAGAAAGAAGATTATGCTTTTGGCATATCTTTGAAGATCCAGCTCATATCTGGACCCTTGCGTTTCTCTGTTACACGCTCAGACAATGCGTGGCATATAAGTGGCAATGCGATTGTTGCGTCGCAATAGCAGACTGCGCGTGTGCCGGTTTGGCTGTTGATTTTGCCCCAGCTTATGGCTTCCTCAAGTGTGCAACCAGATAAGCCGCCCCACTGTGGGCTGTCAGTGGTGATTTGGATGGCGTATTTGTGTGGGTAATAGTATTCTTGTAGGCTTTTGCGTAATCCGCCTTTTCTGCCTTTGACACCTTGGTCCTCAGTCATTGGGCTAACCGAGATAGCGATGAGTTGGGTTAGATCTTTGGGTACGCCGCCGCCTATGTAGACGACTCCGACTTCTTTGGTTTTTGTGCCGATTTGAACGAATTGATCAAATTCTTTGACGCTATCGATGTGGACATTGTGACCTTTGTTCTTTGCTAAAAGGAAGGTTTCGCCGTATGCGCTGTCAACCATAGCTGGGCTGAAGATAGGAACGCCGTTGGCTGCTGCGGCCGCTGTTATGGCTGGAATCTTTTTCTTGCCCAAATATTTACCTAGACCGTGAAGGAATTCTGCTGATGTGTACATGTAGTCTTCTTTGCAGGTCATGACGTAGCTTGTGACTAGGTCTTCCATTTCACGGTAGTCTGTTTCTTTGCCGTAGACGTCGTAGTATCGGTTAACGTCGTCGTTGAGAAGCTGTGAGTCGTCAACCATGTGGCTGCCTTGGTAGTAGCCGAGGCCCATTGCGTCGACGATGTCTTCGGAAACATTTGCACCTGTGGAGACCAAAACGTCGATAAATCGATTTTCGATGAGCCAGTTTATGATTGTCCATTGGCCTGCTGTTGACATTGAGCCTGCGAAGCCAAGAGCGATGACCGTGTCTTTTTCTTTGATCATATTTTCCCAGATATCAACGGCTTCGCCTAGTTTGCGACCTTGATAGGCAGTTTTGCTCATTTCTTTTAGCAATTGTGAAATTGGTTTTTGCTTGGTAACTTTGATTGGTTCTAGCTTCTTGCTAAAATAATCGTTACTCTTTCTCTTGCTCATTGTTATTTTTGCACCTCGTTTTACATTAATACCCTTGTATTTGAAATTTGTCATTGCTAAAAACAAGCAAACACATAATTGACTGCTGATAAGTGACCAACTTTTTAGAACCGTCACCAATGTGCTACCATTTAAAGAATGGTGGTTAGAAACAAAACACATCCTAACCCTAAATTACATCTTTTGTGGCGCAATCACGCCAATCAAATTTAAAGCGTTCCTCATCACTGTTTTTATGGCTTTAGTTAGGGCTATTCTTGCGTCACTTAGGTTCTGTGAATCCGCTTTTATGACAGGATACGCATTGTAGAAAGTATTGAATTTGTCTGCCAACGCGTTGGCGTAGTCGGCTATCATGTTAGGTTTTAGGTATTCAGTGGCTTCAATAAACATATCAGCGAAACCAGCCAAATTTAGAATTAATTCCTTTTCCAATCGCTCTGCAAGTAATTCGAACGCCACACTCTCAGGTTCACGTGCAGCCTTCCGTAGTATGCTGCAAGCTCTTGCATGGGTATACTGAACATACGGAGCACTATTGGTCTCAAAGTTGAGTACACGCTCCCAAGTGAACACAACAGGTTTACCAGGATCCACATCAACAAGAGTATACCGAACTGCACCCAAACCAACAAAATTGGCAATGGCTCGCTTCTCTTCCTCAGAGAGCATCGGAGAACGCTTAGAAACTTCCTCGTAAGCTCGACTGACTGCTTCATCAAGTACTTCATCGAATGTTATGTAATGTCCGCGTCTGCTACTCATCTTATAACCTGGCAACGTCACCAGATTATAGGCGAAGTGTACAAGGTTATCTGCGTTTTCAGAATACCCCATTGCATAAAGCGCCAGCTTTAACTGAAGCTGTGCAAGAGACTGTTCCATACCGATAACATTAACTACTTTTTGGGCATGCTTGAACTTCCATATGGTGTAAGCGATATCTCGTGTGGTGTAGAGGGTTGTTCCATCAGCCCGAACAAGCGTTAAGGGCGGAACTTCATTGTTTTCGCTTAAACCAAGCTTAATTTTAAGGTCTAGGACTTTGGTAACCTTATCAGCGTCAAATTGGAGCACACCTTTCTCATTAAATATAAACGGTGTAGTTTTCAGTCGAGCCATAACTTCGTTAACTTGGGGCGTCCAAACGAAATCGCTTTCCCAATCCCATGAATCATAGGTTACTCCGACACGTTTCATGGTCGCCCGGAAACCATCAAGACAAAGGTCGCTGACTTCACGGATAAGCTCCTTAGCTTCAGGTTGACCATCCTCGTAGGCACGGTTTAAGCGGTTGATTTCTTCCTCAGGGTTTTCATCCTCACCGATTTTTACCATCAGTGCATCAAAAAGCACTGGGAACTTCTCTTTGAGTTCAGCAGCAATGGACACCCATTCGTCAATCTCTTTGTTAGCCTTAACCAGGTCGTCAATGTTATTCAAAGCAACTGCTTTGTCTTTTAATCTTTTGAGCCGATTAATCTCAACCAAACATGAGGTTACCGTGTATATTTTTCCCACAAATAGATCCGATTTCTCAGTTGGTTTAGGCCTGCCGAGCTTCGCGTAACCATAAGCAACAACACTTGACTGCCTCCCAACATCATCTATGTAGTAATGACGCGAAACAGAATGCCCCCTCAACTGAAGTATACGCGCAAGGGCATCACCAATCATCGGATTACGCGCCTGCCCAATATGAATTGGATGCAAAGGGTTAACACTCGTGTGTTCAACGATTATTTTTTTTGGCTCGGCTGTTTTAACGAAGCCATATTCTTCATCTAACAGCTTAATTGACTCTAATGTGAGAGCGCTAAACTTTGCAAAGTTAACATGGAAGTTGATGTATCCTGCTCCAGCAGGTGCAACTTTGTCGATTAGGTCAAAACTTGACTTATCGATGGACTCCACAAGATGTTCCGCTAATACCATCGGTTTCTGATTTAGTTTCTTAGCTAACTCAAAGCATAACGATGTTGCCAACTGTCCAAAATCGATGTTCGGCGTCCTCTTGAGGCTAATTGACGGCGTTTTTATCTCAGGCAGAGTTTTCTTTATTGCTTCAGATAGAACCATTTGGCACTCTTGACGGAATTGATCAAAGGGATTCTGTGCGATCATGAACTGCTCTCCAGTTAACTGAGTAGATAGAGACTATGTAACGTTATATTTTAAATGCGATGTCGCCATTTATGTGTCTGTTGGATGCAGTTAGCGATGAAAACAAAGATAGTCTACTCAGAGAAATGTTTAGGCTATGGCACATGGCACATAGAAGGCCCCCAACGCGTTAAAGTGGCTCACGACATTCTACAGGAAAAGGGCTACG
>JAXDAO010000168.1:0-3465 GCA_034679745.1 Bathyarchaeia archaeon | reverse complement strand
TAGGGGGAATGAACAAAGTACTCGTACAAACGTATATTGCCATTTCCATATACCGCCATAGTACTATCGGGAAATCCATCGTCATCCCACTGTTGAGTCTCCGTGTTCCACATGGGCCATATTGCGTCAAAGTTTGTGTAAAGATCGGTTTCTCCGAAACTTCTGCTGTAGCGATTCTGTGAGGCGTAATCCAAAGCTTGGTTGATAGTTATCTCAAAGGAGAGGGCACGATAGAGGAAGTCTTGAACCCATAACCAGTATTTTACAGCACTGCCTTCTTGTACGGTCTGGTCAAGAGCCGCCGAACCGTATGGAAAGCCAATGTAACAGAAGGCACCGTTGTCAGCACCATTAGCACCGCCTGCATAACCAAACAAGCTTATATGATTGTTAGTGTTGAAGTCTTGATAACCCTTCCAATAGACAGTTCTATGGGTCCATGCATACGGCATTCCTCGTGCACGGTCTGTAGGTTGTCCTTGAGCATCATTAACCATGCCCTGAGGGGGGTCCAATTGATAAGTCCCCACAGTAGCGTTTATTCCTGCAGATAAGCAAGTGTTGATAAATACAAAGAATGCTTTTCCGTTGGCTGTTCTAGGGAAAATCTCATTGTCGTAAACGCCATTTTGGACATTCCACTGCGTCCCATCCCAAGTACCAATGTTATCCTCGAACATGTAATGGAACTCGTTTAGTGTGCCTCCACTGAAGTTAAAGGTATTGCCTACGCCATGGTTGAAATCAATAACTGCTGTTTTACTGTAATATTGCTGGCTATTTGTTATATTGTTCAGGATTTGCGCCTTAATCGATCCGGTGCCCTGATAGTTACTAGCTGTGTAGCCATCATTTCTGAAATAGTCGCTAATATACTGGGAAAGCTGTCGCTGCAGATTAACCTCGCCCTGAGTTTTACGCGTACTGGAACCCAAGCCGGCATCGTATGCCCCTGTGCTTTCAGACCCCCAGACTAGTGCACGCCTAGTTGGTTCAGCACTGACCGCTGAGATAGAAAAGAACATTGTTGCCGTTAGCAGCAGACATAGAAGCGCTCCACTAATTTTGAAGTGCCGCCTTTTTGCAAAGTTTTTCTTCTTTATCAAGAGCATAGGCACAGTTCCTAGCATGATAATAGCGGTAGCAGGTAGCAGCATCTGCATGATTGGTGAGTTTGCTTGTGAGCCTGTTGCTGCCTGATAAGTTAAAGACTTATCGCGTTCGTCATTAAAACTAGCGACTAATTGAGGATCAATTGTAGATACTCTTTCTTGTATATGGCAGACTTCTTGAGTATCAGCCCATATGTAAACCTCTATACCGTAAACGTTGCCAGGATAAAACTTGTCCAAACTAACCCAGACATGCCGAATAGGATATAGCGTTAGAGGGTCTTGATCACGCGCAGTTTCTGTGTATATTGGACTTATGAAGACTGTTTGTCGAACCATTGCTTGAGTAACATTAAAGTCCTTTACTTCGAACGCATTTTCGCCTGTTCCTATTTTCCATGAAAACTTGGCAGCGGCTTTCATTGCTATCTCTATTGCTTGGTCTTCAGAAAGGCTGAGGTCTGTGCTTCCAATGTTGTAGATGCTCCAGTTGTCAATGAAATATCCAAGAAAACCATCCTGGTAATGTAAAACGACGCATTTGTCGGGAGCTTCAACGCCATTCGCTATGTAAGTCCATCTAAAAGTTGAGGTATTGTCTATTGTAGTTATCTCAAGTTTTGTGTTTTCGGATATGATGGTTGAATTTTCGTTGGATTTAGTATCTTCTATCATTGAGAGTAGTTCTGTATAGTATTGGCTTTTAGAATAACCCTCGTATTTATTGAGGATGCTCTTAGTCATTTCAAGTACATCAGAGGTTGTTTTTGCCAAATAGGGGGTTCCTTTGTTTTCAAGAACTTGTATCATTCGTGGTCGTCCATCAGCGAAAGTATACAGAACATCCATTGTATTCGATGGGGCCTCAAGGCGGTAACGAATAATCTCCTGAGGAATTACTCCTAAGTAGGAATCTGTTGGATAGATCTGCACAGTAGTATTGTAATCTGCAAGGGTAAGACCGAGAACATCACTTAGAACCGTTAATCCCTTTTGTTGATTCGATACTTCAGCTGCATTTACACTAGGCATTAGCGCATAGCTACTCGAACTGATAAGTACTATCAAAGCAAATATCGTTAAAATTTTTCTCATTTTCTTTACTCCATATTTTTTGGAGAGCAATTGCCTGGTCTCTCCAAGTGATTGTTTTCAATCCTTATTGTTTTTAAGCTTTTTAGCAAAGACAGGTTGGCTGCTTTAGTGAAGAGACCTTAGCAAGTTGTGAAGCCAGTTTGACAAAATTCTTAAGGAGCAAAACACATATATTTAATTAGCATGTCATTTACAAAGACAAAAACCGTTTGTTTAACATTAATCGGTCTATTAGCTTTGGGAATACCGCTTGCTAATTTAACAACTGTGACAGGTACAGTTTCAGCCGTTCCCATTGTGAGTGTTGATTCGCCCATCCAAAATCACATGTATGAGGAGAGAGAAGTTTGGCTAAATTTTACGATAATCAGACCTG
This sequence comes from Bathyarchaeia archaeon, assembly GCA_034679745.1. Classification (GTDB taxonomy): domain Archaea; phylum Thermoproteota; class Bathyarchaeia; order Bathyarchaeales; family Bathycorpusculaceae; genus Bathycorpusculum. The sequence goes on along the minus strand of JAXDAO010000168.1, from coordinate 882 downwards.
ACAGCTGGACTGAACCAACCATAGGAAACCCAATATTACTAAGGAATTTAGGAAAAATTACTCATTTAACATACATTGTGGATGGAATAAGAAGTGAGAACGTCACAGTCGATGACAATGACGTCCACACCATCCCCCTAAGCATTAAAAAAACCTTCAATTTCTCATCTCCGCTGACCGATTTATCAACAGGTGGGCATAGCATACAGGTCATCGTCTATGGCGAGGTATACGTTAGCGGAGGAACGCACAAAAACTATGACGACCCAGCTAGCCCAGTTGTAACCTCACCGGTGATAGCTAACTCTTCAATAATTAACTTCACCCTTGACAGTTCAACAAAGCCATCTTCCGAACAAAACCACGCAACATCAGCAGACAACTTAATCAGCATTATAAGTGGTGCAGTGATTAGCATCTCAATCCTAACGGCCCTGACCATTTACCTAAAAAAACACAAACAGACAAAAGATACACACCTCATTCGAAGCCCACCTGCCGATAATACAATATAGCACTTCAAAAAGCAAATACGAAACCCCACGCCAACCTGATGGCCCACCGTCCATGTAAGTGCACTTACCTGCCCCCCTTCCATTATATAATTATTATATTTTTTTGTCCGTTGTTGTTTTTGTAAGTGTACTTACTTGTTTGCTTGTTGGTGTTTGGTTGTGTGGTTGTTGGTTGGTTTTCTGCTGCCCAGTTGGTTTGTGCCTCGTTGGTTGTGTGCTGCCTTTGTTTTGGGGTTGATGTGTTGTAACGGGGTTGTGGCTTTGTCAGGCTGGTTGTTGGTGATGAAGGATGGGTGAATGTGCCCTGTGGTCGGTATGGCGTCTAAAAGGTTTTTTGCGTTGAACGCTATTTACAAAGAGCAGCTAT
>JAXDAO010000167.1:0-3724 GCA_034679745.1 Bathyarchaeia archaeon | reverse complement strand
CTTTAAGCTTTCAAGTTTGAGTTTATATTCATCCAGCGATAGAAAGCCCCAATCGAATCTATCCGCATGCTTTGCAGTGACTTTAAGGATTCTCTCTCCATTTCCCCCAACGGTAATTGGCGGATGGGGCTTCTGCAAAGGCTTAGGCAAGCACACTGCGTCTTTCAGTGTATAGTGTTTTCCGCTGTAGCTCGCGTTTTCTTGAGTCCAAAGACCTTTTATCACAGCCAACGCCTCATCCAAATGTTCGATTCTAACGATGGACTTTGGGAAATCAAACCCGTAAGCTATGTGCTCTTCCTCTTGGGTGCCTGCCCCGATTCCCAATTCTAATCTGCCATTTGATATCACATCGAGTGTTGCAGCAGATTTTGCTAACAACGCGGGGTTTCTGTGTTGGTTACATGAAACCATTGTTCCCAATCGAATCTTGCTGGTCAAGCAAGAGAGCGCAGAGAGCGCGGTCCATGACTCAAGAATGGGCCAGTTATTATACATTAAGTGGTCGTCAAGCCAGACTGAGTCATAACCTAACTTTTCAGATTCTAAAACAATTTCTCTTAAAATTTTGAAATGCTGCTCAGGCTGGCTTTTTTGTGCTTGAAAAGCATAGAAAGGAAGAAAAATCCCGAGTTTAATTTTGTTCAAGCGCAACCAACCTATGTTAAAGCATTATTACGGTTTAGGTAATAGGTTTTGGGATACAAAATCTAACACTATAAAGGAGTCTGCTCAACGTATCGAAAAAGTTCATGCTTTTTGCGATGCTGAGTTCTGAGGAAATTTGGGTCTTCTGCCCTTTCGCTTTAATGCTATTATGGAAATTGCACCTGAACTGTTCCTTGCTGTGGTGCCTATGTGATAAAATCAAGCAGGCTCCAATGTTTGGGAGCCTTACCCCTACTTTTAACCTCATTCATCAATACGTCCCAGACTATGGGGATAAGTAATTATAATTCATAAACCTAATTTCAATAAAATCTCATCTTAAAGTGAATGCAATGTCATCTAAACCGCCTTCTATATTCGACTTGATGAATGAAGAAAGCGAAGCGGTTAACGAAGAAGAGGAACGAAGAAAGCGTCGAAAAGAACTCATTGAACCCACAGGCGTAAAAGAACTCTTCAAGGATGGCAAAATAAGCATCAACAAGTTCACCTGTATAGGCGGGCAATGTAAACTCTGCATACAGAAATGCCCAACAAACGCGTTGTATTGGGGCACCGGCGAAGTAGGCATAATCGATGACTTATGCGTTTACTGCGGCGCCTGCGTAGTCAACTGCATGGTAGACGACTGCATAAAAATCGAACGGACACGAGAAGACGGTAAAACTGAAAAATTTAGCAAAGCAAAAGACGTAATTGCACTTCAAGAGAGAATTAACACCAAGAAACGTTTTGAGAGGGTGAAAACAAACGCGATTACAGCACGTCGTTTGTATAAGATAAAGAAGCCAACCCCAGAATATCAGAAGTCTAAGCGACTATATTTAGACGAAGAATACAAAGTTTAGTATCTTTTTTAGATACCAACAAAAGTGTTAGAGTCCACATGGACTTCTATTGAACCATTTTTTCCTTCTTTGACCTTAGCATTAACCAGCAATAACGTTGTTTTCTCGCGAAGCAGTTTTTCGAGTTCGTCTACTTTCTCATTCCAGACAACCACTGTAGCTTCACCTGTGTCATCTCTCAGCGCTAAGCGTAAAACAATCCCGTCACTATCGTCGTTCTTTGGAAAAGTGTTCTTACCTAAAACAGCTTTCACTGTTCCGGCGATATGCACATTGCCTGAATTGCCGTTTAGACTGATTATTTTTGTAGTGAACTTTTCAATTGATGGGTATTCGGTGCTTTTGTCTTCAGACTCGAGCTCTATTAGACTTTTGTTACCTAGGTGAAGCTCAGTTTTTCCATAACGGTCTTCACGAGTATACCCATGCATTAGCCGAACGGCTTGTCCAACTTTGAGCTCACCCTTCTCCACTGACTCCGCCTTCTCATTCCACAAAACCACACGCAAAAGACCATCGTTATCTCCGAGAATAAGCGTAGCGAGCTTGCCTGATTTCTCTTGACCCTGAAAGGTTTTTGCTGGAAACACAGCGATTAAGCGCCCTGCAACCGTTACGTCATACAAGCCTGCGAACAATCGGCTCGAGGACAAAACGCCACAGTTTTGGAAACAGTTCTGTGTTACTTGGACACCTAATTTGGCGGCAATCAACCGCAGAATAGTCTCGTCACCCAATAAGCTACCTGTTCTTGCTCGCTCAGCCTCTAGTTTCTCGAGAATTTGGGTCTGGCTTATCTGCGGGTTCTTGGCTTGAATTTCATCTATAAGGTCTTGAGTGGTCATCTTACGCCGACACGGTAAAGACTTACGGGCACTTTAAATTTTTGCATTCCCAACGCTTTTTGGCTACGTTTATTAAAAGGGCTGTTTCACTTCAACTTGAGGCGCTTGATGAAGAAATGGCGGAATTGACGGTTCTTTATTCCGTAGGTATTGCATTGGTTGTCGTAGGCGTTATAGTAATTGTTCTAGCACTCATTAGAGCTTCTACGGGCAGCGACAGAGAGGCAAAGGTTCGTGGTGCAGGTGTGATCATGATAGGACCGATTCCGATTATTTTTGGCACAGACAAGAAGTCAGCTAAAGAAGTTATATTGCTCGCCTTGGCGCTTGTTTTAGTTATGCTGATTGTTTTTGCGGTCTATTATTGGTTGCTGAGGACGTAGGACATGCTAAATAAAGATGAGGACGAGGACAAAGTTGTTTTGGGCAAGGGCTCTGCATTGCTTTTGCTAGGATTAGCTTTAGTTTTCGTCGGAATAGTAATCATTGTTGTTGCCACATTGTTTTTAGGTGGTTCTGGAAGTGTTGGCGGCATTATATTGATTGGCCCTATTCCGATTGTTTTTGGTGCTGGTCCGGAAGCTGGCTGGCTTATAGCTGTTGGAGCGGCTATAACGATAATTAGTATAGTATTATTTATTGTATTAAATAGACGAACGAGAGGATCTAGCTAACTAAAAAATTGTTTATTCAGCTGTTTCTTCTTCGTTGCCAAAGTAGGCATACAAGAAGATCAATGCTAGAGCAATGAAAGTTGAGCCCATCAAGACATATTGGAGGGTTTGGAAGTATGCACCTATTTCCATCAAGGTTCCTCTTTATTATCCCTATTCTTGTAACTCTTCATATTTAAGGAGTAGCTTTTTTCCATTCATTCATCAACATACTGAAGCTTTCATCGTTTTCCTCAAGTATTTCGAACCAGCCGAGGTTCTGAGCGATCTTCTGAGTCAACAAATGATAACACATGTGCACTTTTTTATCAAGTACACGGAAGTAGAAGTCATCACAGGTACAGAATTCAGCTTCAGGCATAATGAGATAGTCGCGTTCCCTACCGATCACAATCCAAACGACTCTGCCACTTGGTTTAAAGATGTACTTTTTTACTCTTGCTTCCTTTAGAGCATCAAGCGCCTTGGTGAATCGTTGCCCAAAAAGCTCATAGAGTTCAGTCAGATTGTCACCTGATAGTTTGCCAGCTGACTTGGCTTCTCGACATATCCCGTTCAGAGTATCGATTTCTGATTTATCGCTCATATAGAGTCTACTATGAAAGAGAAGAGAATTTAGGCTTTTAGCCTATGTTTATGGGTTCGCCTTTAGACTTAGAGGGCTCTGCTTTGGGCAACACGACTTCTA
>JAXDAO010000166.1:0-3259 GCA_034679745.1 Bathyarchaeia archaeon | reverse complement strand
TTAAAAAAGGTACAAGGGTTTCTGCACCAGACATGAGCGTCACTCTTGCTTGCGGTTATGCTAAAGCGGTTAATGTCACTTTCGTTCCCAAAGAAAAACAGTACATCAAATGGTTTACTGTTTATTTTCTTTTAGAATTGATGCTACGATTGCAGCGGTTCTACGCCTTCTTCTGATAGCAACTACAATTGCTATTATCACGATTAATCCGATTATTACTGAGCTAATTATAATGAGTTCCCAAGGTAGCGTATCTGGAGTTAACGTCTCCGTGATAGGAATTTGTATTGTAAAGGTGTGTTCGCTCTGGGCATAGAAGCATGAAATTACCCAAACGACGTCTTGGGATTCGCTGGCAAAAGTAATTGGCGCTCCGGCCATGGTTACCTGCAACGTTTGGATGTTTCTTACTAAAGCTTTCGGAATACAAGCATAGACATATCCTGTTGTTTGTGAGGTTCCGTTGGTGCTAAAACTGATTTCTTGAGTTACAGAGTCGTATGCGAGGTTAGATATGGTTGAGTTTGAAACTACAGAGAAAATGTTGCCGCCTGAATCCGGAGTCAATGCCAAATTTAAGGTAGCGTTTATCCAGTGTAGGGTCAAGTTTCCATCCCAATTGGCACAAAGCAAATAGTTGCCTGTGGCGTTAGGGATCCAAATTGCTCCAAAATCACCTAAAGCATTGGTTCTTACTAATTCGAAGTTTTCCCATATTTCTCCACCATCAACGCTAAACCCAAGATAAATAGCTGCGTCTGAAATGCCAGTTTTATTATAAGTTAAAGTACCTGTAACATCAACTTGCAAAGCATTTACAGAGGCGGTACTTCTGCAATAGATTTCAAGTGTTGGTTTAGCGCTAGGTTCGGGTCTTGGAGTTGGGATAGGGGTAGCGGTTGGTATAGGCGTAGGCGTGGGTTTTGGGGTTGGAGTTGGAAAAAGAAAGCCGTCAGCTATCTGTGTATAACCAACATCGCCCTTCTGTATCAAGGGTGAAGCAGAAGAAAGAAGAACAGAGTTACAACTTGAAATGATAAGGACTACTGCAAATAAACTCAATAACGTTTTGACTTTAGGCATAGGAACACCAAACTATGACTTATTGTAATTTTCATCTAAGCGCTCATATCTTGTGATGTGAATTTAAGATTTTTTCAAATCTATCCTTATTAAAAAATAGAATTAAGATTAGGAAATTCACTACAAACGTAGAAGGGTTTACTCGTATCTTTTTAAGAACAGGGGTTTTTCAGCATCGTTACGTCTCTCTTCGATTGGCACTTCATTTAAAGAGGGATCCTGAAGTGCCTGACTTTTTGATAGATGTTCTTTTTTTAAGAGGACATATTCGCTGTTTGAGTTATTCAACAGCTACACCTGATTTAGCACTTGGCATCATCGCATATATGGAATTGTGGTTGTGTCAGCACAGCAACAACAGAAAATTCAATGAAATAAAGCTGCACTTTTATTGGGTAAATATTATTAAAGATTTTTTAGAATAAAATTGAAAACAAAAAATGGTAAAAGGGGTTTATGGACCCTTTTTGGTGACTTCTTTTATTGCGCCTGCTGCGACGGTGGTGCCCATGTCTCGGATTGCGAATCTGCCGAGTTCTGGGAAGTCATTGAATGCTTCGACTGCTATTGGGTGTAGTGGTTCCATGCGTACCCAAGCTGCGTCTCCTGTCTTGAGGAAAGCGGGGTTTTCTTCTGATACTTGGCCTGTGCGTGGGTCGATTTTCTTGATTAGTTGGGTGAATTTAACTGCGATTTGTCCTGTGTGGTAGTGGAGTACTGGTGTGTATCCGGCTGCGATTGCTGTTGGGTGGTAGATAACGATAATTTGTCCGATGAATTCTTTGGCGACTGTTGGTGGGTTGTCAACTGGGCCTGCTACGTCTCCGCGGTGGATATCGGTTTTTGCGATGCCTCTAACGTTCATGCCGATGTTGTCGCCTGGCTCTGCCATTGGAATTTGGGTGTGGTGCATTTCGATTGATTTTACTTCAGCGACTTTGTTTGAGGGCATGAAGATTAGGTTTGTTCCTGGTTTGAGTACACCTGTTTCTACTCTGCCGACTGGGACTGTGCCGATGCCGGTGATGCTGTAGACGTCTTGGATTGGTACGCGGAGGGGTTTGTTTGTTGGTTTTGCTGGGAGTTCAAGTAGGTCGAATGCTTCCATCAAAGTTGGACCAGTGTACCAGGGCATCTTATCGCTTTTCTTGATCAAGTTTTCGCCCATCAAGCCTGAAACTGGAACAAAGTGAACTTTCTCGACTTTGTAGCCAACCATCTTGATCATTCTTGAGATTTCGTTCTTCATTTCATCGTAGCGTTCTTTGCCATAGTTAACTTGGGCATCATCCATCTTGTTGATGGCAACGATTAGTTGGCGTATGCCTAAGGTGAATGCTAAGAATGCGTGCTCGCGGGTTTGTCCACCTGCGCCTATGCCTGCTTCGAACTCGCCTTTCTTGGCTGAGCTGAAGAGGACTGCTGCGTCGGCTTGGCTTGCGCCGGTGATCATGTTTTTGATGAAGTCACGGTGACCTGGTGCGTCGATGACAGTCATGTTGTATTTCTTGGTTGGGAATTGTAGGAATCGAAGGTCAATTGTGACACCTCGTTCTCGTTCTTCCTTTAGGTTGTCTAGGACCCATGCGAAGTGGAATGTTGCTTTGCCCATTTGTTCGGCTTCTGCTTTGTAAGCATCGATTGTTCTTTGGTCAATGACGCCGGCTAAGTATAGTAAGTGGCCGGTGGTTGTGGATTTGCCGTTGTCAACGTGCCCCATGATGATGATGTTTAGGTGGGGTTTTCCTTCTTGTTTGCTCATGTTTATTTCCTTCTATTAATTTATCCTAATTTTGTGAATTCGTTAACACATCAGTCCTTCCAATTATTAAAAGCTTACGACATTGCTTTCGCGTTTACGAACTACACTTTGGGACTGACTCTGTGCATTAGCGAAGCGTTTTGGCCGACGAAACAAACTAATACCTTGCTTCTCCATAACGAAATCAAAGCCTGCAGCCAAAAGAACTTTAGCTTCTTCAACAGTAGATGCAGCTGAAACCTCAAAATCATCAGTCTTAAAGTTGATCATGCCTATGTACTTCATAGTATTCTCAATGCGTTTATGTCCAAGCAGCTTTTTTACCGTCAAAACATTGCCGTTTGTGTAGTGCGCAATCATTGTACCGCCCCAGTGTCGAAAGCTTCTAAGTTCGATCTTTAGAATTCTATCGTT